>JAUVZM010000030.1 GCA_030602615.1 bacterium | reverse complement strand
AAGGAGGCATAACTATGGAACTGCGCAGCATACCGAAAACCGACTTGGAAGTTTCGCCCATCTGCCTGGGCACAATGACCTTCGGCACGCCAGTTGGCGAGGCCGACGCCATTGGCATCATCCAGTGGGCGGTCGATCACGGCGTCAACTTCATTGACACCGCCAATATGTATGAGGGCTATGCCCGCAGCGCCGGCTCAGCGGGTGGAGTGGCCGAGGAGATCCTGGGCAAGGCGCTCAAGGGCCGCCGTGATGAGGCTGTGGTCGCGACAAAGGTTGGCATGAAGGTGGGCGATGCCCCTGAAGACGACGGAACCAGCGCCGACGCCGTCCGTGTTCACTTGGATCGCAGTCTCCACCGGTTGCAGACCGACTATATTGATCTCTACTACCTGCATCGTCCTGACCCGGGCTCTGACACAGCCGAGACGCTCGGCGCACTCGACGAAGCCATCCAGCAGGGCAAGATCCGCTACTATGCAGTTAGCAACTACTCCTCCGAGCTGTTGGAAGAACTACTGCGGATTGCCGGTGAGAATAGCCTGGCCCGACCCGTGGTGGTTCAACCATTCTTCAATCTGCTCAACCCTGAGTCGACGGTGGAGTTCCCCAGCCTGGGGGAGATAACGGTTCGGGTAGAAGAGGAGCTGTTACCACTGTGTGAGCGCGAGCAGATCGGGGTGGTACCTTACCGAGCCCTGAACAGTGGCGTGTTGACTGGCAAGTATCGTCGTGACCAGGAGGCTCCCGCCGGCTCGCGTGCCAGTGAGAAGCCCGGCTGGCTGCCCGACCTTACCGACGAGTTGTTTGACCAGCTCGAGGAGATTGAACAGGCGGCCACCGCTCGCGGCCTGAGTATGGCCCAGTATGCCATACGCTGGGTGCTGGAGCAGCCAGCGGTCGTCGCGGCTGTTGTCGGCGTCAGGCGCATCGAGCAACTCGAAGAGGCCATCGGCGCAGCGCCCTGAGCCTGGCTGCTTTTGTTAGTTGCACAGCACAAAGCACTGGTCACAAGCACCCCTTGGCATTGGGCTCAGGGGCCAACGTTGCAGCTAGTAGCACGACCCTAGCAATACTCATGCGCTTCATCTTAGATTCCTCTCACGGTCTAATCGGAGGTGTGGGATGAGTATTGGGCTGGACCCGTGTCACTTAGTTATTCTTCCGACTGCCCCGGCTTGTAGAACATGGTATATTCCTTGTCGGCCAGAGGTGCGGGGATGAGCAGGCTGGCGATGTAGCCGATCACGAGAGTGATACCGAAACAGATGGGGAAGTAATAGATAAAGTGGACCTGCACCTGCTGTCCGCCTACCATCCAGGTGTGCCGTATCGCCCCAAAGTAGGTTATCAGCACTGCCGGAATCGTACCGGCCAGCCAGCCTCGAAAATGGGCCCGCCGACCGAGCATACCCATCAAAAACAGCGCCAATATCGGTCCAGCGAACAGGCCCATGAATTGGGCAGAAGCCCTCAGGATCTGCTGAATTGTCGAGACGTAGAAGGCAAGGCCCATCGCAAAAGCGCCCACCGCCAGGGTGAGAATGCGGGCCAGTTTGACGTCCTGTGCTTCGGTGCGCTGGGTGGTGCGCAGCGGCTTTATAAAGTCGTTGACCACTACTGCGCTTAGCGAGTTGATTCCCGAGTCCATGCTGGACATAGCGGCCGCGAAGATACCGGTAATCAGTAGTCCCGACACTCCGTTGGGCAGATTGTGGATGATGTAGTAAGGCAGTATTCGATCCTGATTAACTTGGGCCATCTGCAGCGGCAGCGTCCCGGGGTGCTGCTGATACCACGCGAACAGGCCTATTCCCAAAAACAGCAGCAGCCCCAGCATGAACATGTCGAGGAGCGCGCTGGTCACCGCTGCCCTGGTCATACTTTTTAGATCAGGAGTGGCCATCAGGCGCTGAATAGTGACTTGATCAGTGCCGGCGTCGTTCATTTGCTTGAATGTGTAGACCAACAGCGCCGCCAGCGCCGTCATTTCAAAGAGGCTGACCCGCCAATCAAAGACGTTGAGGTGATCAGTCCGGCCGGCGATGTTCATTATCTCCGGCAGCCCACCATCAACTCCGATGAGCAGATTTATCGCTATCCAAATGGCTCCGCCGACCAGTATCACGAATTGGATCACATCCGTCCACAACACCGCCGCAAGCCCTCCCACCACTGTGTACGCAGTGGCCAGTACACCCATCAGAATGATCGCAAAGTAGACGTTGATCCCGGTGACCACCGACAGGGCCAGCGCCGGCGCGTATATCACCACCGCCAGCCAGCCCAAACGCCCGGCCATGAATAATCCCGACACCGCATACCGCGCCGCCGGTCCATAGCGGTGGAATATGTACTCGTAGGAGGTAGTTATGTTCAGTCGGCGGTATATCGGAAAGAATATGAGAATTAGCACAGGTACAGCTAGCAGACCGGCTGGCGCCATTGCGATCAGTGCTATATTCTCTTTGTATGCTGTCCCCGGGTGACCCATATAGGAGATTGCACTGGTCAGCGAGGCAAACATGCTCATGGCCACGATAAACCAGGGCATTTTGCGGCCTGCCAGGAAGTAGTCTTCAGTCGTCTTTTGCTTGCCCGCCATTAATATGCCGATCGTCACCATCGCGGTTAGATAGACAAACAGGATGACATAGTTGAGGGTACTAAAACCGGCTTGAAGCATCGTTGTCCCTCCTTTTCTGAATCCTTAGCTGAGTTCGGCGCCGCACGTCAGCTCGCCTGCTACCGCGTATCCCATGTATAGTATAATACGGAGACCCTTGCAAAACCTACATTTCTATTATAGCCGGGGGGGGCTTGATGTCAAGAGGACAGTGTGCTAGAATCGTTGCTAGCAGCGATATGCTATTTGGTTTTCAATTATGCGGCCGGCTGGGAACACATCCGGAGTAGTGCCTCGTCGAAACTTGATTAGACACGGCTCTATGCGGGGCTGCTGGCTGCATGGTATTACGCTTCTGCATCCGTCGGTTGTGCTCATTCATTGCCGGATGCGCAGGACGGCGACAATGGGATAGTCGAAGGGAGCGCGTTTCCTGCATCAATTCGTCGAGCCAAAGAGGTGAAAGCCGAGCCTCTCACGAAACTAACTATAGGCCGCTTGGACCGACAAGCTGCACCCAATTACGGATAGATGACAATCCGAAGTCAGAGGCGAAGATTATAAACGATGACCGCGAGCTTTTTTCGCTGGAAGACAAAGTTGTTGTAGTCACTGGCGGCACCCGAAGATATGGTTATTATTTCTGTCGGGCCCTGGGCCAGGCCGGGGCAACTGTGGTGCTGACCTCTCGTGACCCCTCGTTTTCCTGGCTTCCGATGCCTCCGGTTATATGACGGGAGACAACCTGGTCGTTGACGGCGGACTGACTGCTTGGTAATCACCAACTATACTAAGGGAGGTAGCGTTCAGCGAAATCAATGGATAAACAGACCCTACAGATGAGGCCCAGTCGTGTGCTCAGGAAGCTGCGAGCCGGCCAGGTGGTATCCTGCGTGAAGACAAATCTGGCAGAGGGACGGGTCGCCGAAATTGGCGGAATGACTGGCTTTGACTGTCTGTGGACGTGCATGGAGCATGTCCCCAATGATTGGGCGGTAATCGAGCGGCAGATTTGGGCGGCCAAGATTCACGATATGGACGTTATGGTCAGAGTGACTCGGGGCAGCTACAGCGACTACATTCGCCCGCTGGAGCTGGATGCCGCTGGCATTATGGTCCCCCACGTAATGAGTGCGGAAGACGCCAGGGCTGTGGTGCGGATGACTCGCTTTCAGCCTATCGGCCGCCGGCCCATTGACGGAGGCAATGCTGATGGGGCCTTCAGTCAGCTCGATATCGGTGAGTATGTTAAGCAAGCAAATGAGCAGCGGTTTATTGTTCTGCAAATGGAGGACCCCGAACCCTTCGATGAATTAGACGCGATAGCTGCTGTCGAAGGCTACGATATGCTTCTGTTTGGCGCCGGCGATTTCAGCCACGGCATCGGAGTTCCCGGTCAGATGGACGATCCGCGGATAGCCGAGGCTCGCCAGCGCGTCGCCGAGGTCGCCGCTGCCCATGGCAAGTTTGCCGGTATTGTCACCGCCGTCGAGCAAGTCCCTGAAATGGTGGAGATGGGCTATCAATTCTTTAACCTGGGCGCTGATGTGCTTTCACTGGGCGTCCACTGGCGCCAGATGATCGAGCAGTTCAACGAGCAGGTATCCTGACATTCCACCTGGCCTGGGTGACTGATCGCGGAAAACAAGTGCTAATGTCTCGGTCTACCTGTTGGGCAGCAGGTCAATACCCAGCAACCCTTTATGGGACGAAAAAGACGAAGGGTCGGTACCCTTTCTCAACACTTACCAACAAAGCGGGCTATTCCACCAGCTCCCCGTGCAGCATGCCGCCATGTGCATTGGTGACCTGTATCTTTGCTATACTGCCAATCAACTCTGGGGAGCCGGCGACCTCCGCTCGCAAGTAGTTATCGGTTATCGCACTGAGCTCATTGTCGGAGGCCTCGGTGAACTGCTCAATGACCACCTCAAGCTGCTTGCCAACCATATTATTGGCAAAAGCAGCTCTCTTGCGTTCGGAAATAGCCCGGAGGATATGATTGCGTTCCTTTCGCACCTGGCCGGGGACCTGGTCGGGCATCCGGGCGGCGGTAGTTCCGGGTCGCGCTGAATAGGTGAAGACGTGCAGGTAGGATAGAGGAAGACTCTCGATGAATGCGCGAGTCTGCTCAAACTGCTCATCGGTCTCGCCGGGGAAGCCGACAATGACATCGGCGCCGATGGCGGTATCGGGCTGGGTCAACTTGATTCTCTCAATCAACGAGCGATAGAAAGAGGTATCATACGGGCGATTCATGCACTGGAGGATCTCATCGCAGCCGCTTTGCATGGGGATATGCCAGTGCCGGCACAGCTTACCCCGCCCTGGCCGGCTCGAGTCGGCTTCCAGGCAGCGGCCTCCGGCAGCGACTATCTCAATCAGCCCGTCAGTGATCTCGCGAGGCTCTATGGATGAAAGGCGCAGCCGGAGCAGGTCGGGAAGCTCACACAGTGCGCGGACAAGTCCGCTCAGATCGGCATCCCCGTCCCGGTCAGCACCGTACTGCCCCAGATGGGTGCCGATTAGTACTATCTCCGGGCATCCCGCCGCCACGAGCAAGTTCACCTGCTTGATGACATCGCCGGCAGGGACGCTGCGACTGGCACCGCGGGCCAGGGGGATTATGCAGTAGGCGCAGTGAGCATCACAGCCCTCCTGGACTTTGACGAAGGCTCGAGTGTGCCCCGAAATAGCGCGAATCATCGGCCCGGTCTCGGCATAAGGAGGCAGGAGGTCGGTTGGGGGCGCTGTATCGGCTGGGGGCACGAACTGGGCCAGTCGGCCGCGGGCGGCGTTGCCAATTACGATGTCGGTAGCCGCAATCTGCTCGAGCTGCTCCGGCGTAACCTGCGCGTAGCAGCCGGTGACCAGCAGCAGCGATTCGGGGTTGAGTCGCTTGGTGCGACGACACAGCTGCCGGCAGTCTCGGGCTGTGCGCGTGGTAACTGTGCAGCTATTGATCACATAAAGGTCGGCGACTGCCTCGAAGGGCACGATGCAGTAGCCCAGCGCTTCGAGCTGTTCACGCATCTGCTGGCTCTCAAACTGGTTGAGCTTGCAGCCCAGGGTTTTGATCGCCGCAGTCGGTCTCGCCACTGTTGGTTTTCTGCTCCTGGTCGAGTACTTGCGGGGCCTATGCTCCGCCCTTGCTGAACCGCGGATTACGTGTTATAATTCCAGGCGCTCTCGGATAGGTATTGCAGGGCAGGCGTAAACGGGGCTAGAAGTGACACTGACGGCCGAACCGGAAGTCCGGCCGCCAGCTTGTGTTGTAGCTTTGGGGCAAAGTCGGCTTATCCGCCCTTGGTGACCTTGCCGGCCCGAATACAGGATGTGCATACAAGAATCTTCTTGCGAGCGCCATTGACAAGCGCGGTAACTCTCTGCAAGTTAGGCTGCCAGCGCCGCTTGCTGCGCTTGCCAGAGGCGCTGACCTTGCTGCCAACGCTGGCCGTCTTACCGCATATTGCACAGGCTCTTGGCATTGTATAATTCTCCTTGTCACTAATACACTGTTGCAACTGGTAAGTCTATCACAAATTCCTAGGGAGGCGCAAGTCCGCGGGGGATGTTGCTGTGAAATCAGGATATCCGGCTGTCCAAGATAATGATACTGTACCGACTGGTCGGCCCCGAATTGGGGGCACAGCCGTCGTCGGAGGCGTGCATCTGTCCACTCCCACCTTTGGGACGGCTTCTTTCTGGCAGCTCGTCGTAACGGGGTTGGCCTTGATGGCTATGGGCGGGACCGCTCTCGTGCTCAGCTATGTTGTGTTGTGGACGATAGGCCAGATCACCGGCTCTCCCCTGGCAGAAGTGCAGTTGCAGGTACTGGGGCCGACAGCAGCGGTGCAATACGTAATATGGCAAATAGTTGGCAACCTGGTCACTTTCTTTCTGTTCCTGCTGGTCGTTCGGCTCACGCCCCTGGCCGCCTACCACGGGGCGGAGCACAAGGTCGTTCACGCCATCGAGCGTTACGGCTATCCGACTCGTGAGATGGCCAGAGAAATGCCCCGGGTCCACCGCCGCTGCGGTACGACACTTCTGGCAGGCATCCTGCCGGCTTTTCTGATTGCTGCCCCCTTGCTGCTGGTAGCGCCCGCGTTAGCGGTAGTGGTGGTTTTGCTGGGTTGGACATTTCGCTACCGAGTCGGCGCGCTAATCCAGCAGCATCTGACGACCAAGGAGCCCAGCGAGGAGCAGTTGGCCGCGGGACTGGAGGCAGCTCATAGATTGCTTGATGACTGGCGCCGCAATCCGCACACAGACCTTTCGGCCCTGGTGTCGCTGTGGCACCGGGGGTTCGTGCAACTCCTGGTTGGTGTCCTGACTGGCTCGCAACTGCTGCACTGGGCCTATCAGTACTTGCATATCTGGCTCGACTGGGAGCTGTGGCTTGGTTAGCCTTGCCGGCGTTATTGAACAGGTTGGAAACAGATGATTCAGGATAGATTGGCAAATCTGCTAAGGGAAGCATGTTTGGCCCTGCTGTCTGACCGGGAGCACGGCGATGCTTTGCCTGGTGATATTCAGATAGAGACGCCTAGTAATCCGGCACATGGCGATTTCGCCTGCAATGTCGCTATGCAGCTTGCGGGCCAGATAGAGGCAAATCCCCGCCAGATTGCACAACAATTGATTGATCATCTTCCGGCGGATGCTGTGGTTGAACGGGTAGAAGTGGCCGGACCCGGCTTCATCAACTTCTACCTGTCTCCAGGTTGGCTGCATGATGGTCTTGCCGAGTGCCTCGAGCAGGGGGAGAATTATGGTTGTAGCGACTTCGGCGCGGTGCAGAAGGTGCAGGTGGAGTTCGTCAGCGCCAATCCGGTCGGGCCGATCCATATCGGCAATGCCCGGGGCGGGCCGTTCGGCGATACACTGGCCAATCTGCTGGCTGCTATCGGCTATGAGGTCGAGCGGGAATATTACCTCAACGACGCTCCGACCAATACCCAGCTTCAGATCTTCGGTGGCTCTGTGCAGACCCGCTACCTGCAATTGCTGGGAGAAGAGGTTGGCTTCCCCGAGGAGGGCTACCACGGCGACTATGTGGTTGAACTGGCCCAGGAGCTGGTTGATGAATATGGGGAGAAGTACCGCGATGTGCCACGGGATACCGAGGGCGCGTTGCTCTTCTTCGATTTAGTTGAGGATAAGATGATTGAGCAGTTGCACCGCGACTGTGCGGCGATGGGCATCAGCTTCGATGTCTGGTTCAGCGAGACCAAGTTGCACGAGGCGGGCCTCGTCCAGGCGCAGATTGACCAACTGCTGGCGAGCGGAGCCGCTTATGCGAAGGAGGATGCTGTTTGGCTGCGCACCGGCCAGTACGGTGACGAGGAGGACCGTGTGCTAGTGCGAAGCGATGGCGCACCGACCTACATCGCTTCGGATGTCGCCTACGCCGCCGATAAGTTCTACACACGGGGCTTCGACCGCGTTATCTACATCTGGGGTCCTGACCACTTCGGCTATGTGCCGCGTATGAAGGCAGCACTGGCGGCGATGGGCATTGGTATCGAGCGGGCCGAGTTTATTATCTATCAGACGGTGCGCTTTCTGGAGGGTGATGAGCCGCTGAGCCTCTCCAAGCGGCGCGGCGATATCGTCACTATCCGCGAACTAATTGAGGACATTGGCCGGGATGCGGTGCGCTTCTTCTTCCTGATGCGCAGCGTTGATGCCCACCTGGACTTCGACCTCGACCTGGCCCGCCAGCAGAGCGCCGAGAACCCGGTTTACTATGTCCAGTATGCCCACACGCGCCTGTGCAGCATCTTACGCGAGGCCGAGAGTGCAGATTATTTGGGCAAAGTTGACGGGGACCTCTCCTTGCTTATTCACCCCGACGAACTGGCGCTGCTGCGCAAGCTGGCCGATTATCCAGCGGAGGTCCTCCGGGCTGCACAAGAACTAGCCCCGCATCGCCTGCCGCACTTTGCCCGCGAACTGGCCCAGGCTGTCCACCAGTTCTACACTAACTGTCGCGTCCTGGACCGCGATAACCCCGCTATGAGCCGCGCGCGGCTCAAGCTGGTCGCAGGTTCGCACATTGTACTGGCTAACATCCTCGGGCTGATGGGCATCACCGCGCCGGAGAAGATGTAGTACACCTCTAACAAGCCTCTGACCGCCGTCTTTTACTCCTCGTTAATCCTCCAGTGACACCATCGTTCTTCTGTGCCTCTCTAACGCGTCTGCTTATTCGCCGATGCTAGCAGTGTCAGGCGCGGAGGGAGTGCCCGATGGAGCAGAGAGACGATGTTTGCCAAGGCAATTATTGTTCGTGCTGTGGTATGTTTTGCAGTAGGCGCACTAGCAGTTTCGGGTTTGGCTTCTCCCCGTTACGCCAGCGGCGGTGGTAGCAAATCAGTCTACCTGCCAATAGTCAGACGGCCGGCGGACTTCGATGAGTTCTGGCAGGACGCTCTCAGCGAGCTGGCGCGGTGGCCGCTCCAGCCCCAGGTCAACGGAGAGAACTTATTCTACTATGGTATGTACGGGAAGGTGTGCACCGGTGCATACCACGCCCCAGCCGACGGCCCGGTTACCCGGGCGGTGATACATTTTATGGATCATGGAGATATTGCCCAGCGCACACCGGCCAATGATGGCTTCGCTCATCTGGGGCTGTACTGGTATCCGCCAGATAGCGAGCAGCAGTGGACGGCCCAGGGCCTACCCGACCGCCGCAGTTACGTCCTGTGCGAGGCCATCGTAGATGCCTGCCAGGCGGTAGGTGCTCTGCTCAATCGCCCGGAGGTAGTCGGCAAGCAAGTGGGCCTCACCGGCGAGGGAGTGGGTGGCCTGGTAGCGATGGCGGTTGCCGCTCTCAATCCCCAGCGGGTCAGCTTTGTGGTGGTTGACCGGCCCTGGCCGGTTTGTCACTACAGCCGGGACGGGATGCTCCAGCCCTGCTCGCGTGTAGCTGCCACTCTGAGTGAGTGGGAGTCCCGTTATCCGCAGTGGGGGGAGGCTATGCGCGCTGCCACAACCTACTTTGACCTGAGTCACTTCCGTGCAGCCGTTAGGGCGCCAGTACTAATGCTCGACGGGGAGCAATCTGCCCCGCCGCAGGACGTGGGTCCGCAGCCCACGCCTGCGCCAGGTGGTCCCAGGTTGGGGGCGGCGGCAGTGCAAGCCAATTCCCAGCAGCCAGCCACCTGGGAGCAGGTATGGCGGCAGTGGGCACTGGAGGCCGCCGCACGAAATCCAAGAGGCGCTGAGGTGCCAGATACAGGGGTGTCCATAGCTGCGCGAGGCGGGGGTAATGCGTTGCTGGTCAGCAATGATGAGCTTTTCGTACCCGCTGAACCAGTCAGCCTGAGCTGGTAACAGCGTTATCTCTGCTCCCTCCGCAGATCAGGCCGAGCCGCCTGCTGGATAATTCCAGCAGGCGGCCTCATTCTGTGGGTGTCTGTCAGTGTCTTATTGGCTGGCTACGAGATGTCCAGTTTGCTAAGAGTATGTACCTCTTCCTGCATTGCATGAACGAGGTACTTGAGCATTATCTGCGCCCCGTAGCTAGAATCGGTGTAGTTGCTGAGATGATCCACGAGACTGCGCCCGGGCAGCCCCGGCAGGAACTTGTCGGGCTTGCTGTTACTGGTAGTGGAGACGGCCATCACGTAGGCGGCGTCACCGAAACCGAGGCCGCGATCCTGGCGCAGTTGTTCAACATCCTCTGAGTCGGTGCGCATAAAATAGGCCACCAGGCGGTCGAGGGCAGGGCGTTGCGCCGGCTCCGCCGCCATTCCCGCCAGGTTTGCCTGCACGATGAGTGTGCGCAGGCCCGCCCGGCGGGCTGGGGTGCGGCAGTTGCGACATGCCTCGGTGGCCTGGTTGGCCTGCCGGAGAGTATCAGCGGCCAGGCCCCGCAGATGCATGGAGAGCAGGCTGACATCTTCGTCCTCATCGCGGCTGAGCAAGTCGCGGATAGCATGTACGTTTTGGGCGGCCAACTGCTGGATCTGGTCAGCCTTGCCAGCTAGCTGGCGGGTTTGTGTCTGGCTCTGCTGCAGATCGTTCATCGCTGCCTGGATTTCTGCCATACTACGCTTGATGACCGCAAGTTGTCCCGCCTCGCCCTGGCCAGCGGCCAGCTCATTGAGCTTTGCCTCCACCTGCGCGGCAGCGTTTTTCAGATCAGCAGCGGTGGCGACCACCGCTGGTGCCGTAGACTCCACCGAGTAAAGTACCTCAGACGCTTTAGCTATAGCCCTGTGAGCGTCCAGTATCACCCTTTGAGCAGATTCGGCCAGCTCCCCACTGCTTTCGGTCAACTGGCTAAGTTGGTCCCCAATGCGAGTATTTGCTGCCGCTACTGGTTTTATGCGACCGCGCAACTGTCGGGCAAATGTTTGAGCTTCAACGGCGGCTGTATCCGCAGACATTGCCAGCAGGTGGGCGTTGGACTGCAAATCCCGCGCGGCCGCCGCCTCCTGGCCGGTAAGCGCTGCCACTACCACAGGCAGGCGGCCCTCGACCTCAGCCAGTTGCTGCCCAGCGTATTTGTTGCTCTGGCGGCCGGCCAGAATCGCCTGGTATCTATCAGTGGCCGCCTCATCGCGGCCACACGCGGCCAGCGCGTCGGCCATAGCCACCTGAATAAGCTGCTCATCGGGGGCAAGAATGGCGGCTTGCTGGAAATATTTCAGGGCGGTGGCATAACGAGCCCGCTGCATATAGCCCTGCCCGATCTTCGCCAGCGCGTCAGGGTTCTTTGGGTCCAGCTCTGCTGTTTCCATCTGGAAGTTAATGCGCCGTTCGGTGGGCGGGTGGGTGCTGACCATAACCTCTATGTAGCTGGGGGAGTGGCCCTCTTTCTCCTCCATCAGCCGCTGGAAGAAGTCCACTTCCCCGATAGGATTATAGCCACCCCGATACGTCAGCATTCGTCCCTGGTCGTCGGCGCGGTATTCATCCTTGCGGCTGTAGCGCAGGCTGTACAGACCCAGGCCGATGCCAGCTATCGCTCCCCAGGTCTCGCTCTCGTTGCTGAGAACTGAAGCGCCAATGCCGAAGATGATGCTCTGCTTGAAGGATTTGATAATATCTCGATTGACCACGTGGCCGATCTCGTGAGCGACCACGCCGGTAACTTCTTCTTCGCACTCGGCAAACTCCAGCAAGCCCTCGGTGACGTAGATATGCCCCCAGGGCCCGGCGAAGGCATTCACCATATCGGTCTCCACGACCTTGAAGCTGTAAGGAATCTGCTGGCGGGTGGAAAAGGAGACCAACCGCTGGCCCATATCGTCCAGCCACACCGACAGCAGCGGATCGCGGTTGACCCCGTAGGTTGCCTCGACCGAGGCAGCGGTGCTGCTGCCCAGCATCTTTTCGACATTGTCTTCATCACAGCCGGACAGCACAATACCAAACAGAGCTGTGACAATAACCAGCACCGCCACTACGACGAGTATTGAGTGGCTATGGCCTGTCTGAGCATCCATTACTATCACCTCCACAAAAAAGCCCAACGTTCAGCCAGATTATGCAATTATTGTACCAGGTATCGTTGTACTATTAGACGCTCCAGCAATCCAACAAGTTCCTGTTCATTGTAGCCCAAAGAGAGGCTGCTGTCTACATGCGGCACGCCTCGTGCCACGCCCCTTGGCTTTACATGCTGCCGCGAGGGGTGCTATAATGCTGACGGTGGTCAGCTATGCGCATTATGGGCATTGATCCCGGACTGCAGCGGACCGGCTATGGCGTCATTGACCAGATTGATACGCACCGGTATCGGCTGGTGGAAGGTGGCGTGGTCTCCACCGAGTCAGACTGGCTCCTGGAGCAGCGGCTTTCCGCCATCTTTGAAGGTATCGCTGAGGTCATCGCGGAGTTTCAGCCCGATATCGCGGTAGTCGAGAAGCTCTACTCGAAATATCGCCATCCGCGCACGGCTATCCTGATGGGCCACGCTCGTGGCGCTATCTATCTGGCGGCAGCCCGCAGCTCTCTGGAAGTAGCAGCCTATCCCGCCTCCCAGGTGAAAAAGTCGCTGACCGGCAATGGCCGCGCCACCAAGATGCAGGTCGCCGCTATGGTCACCCAGCTCCTGGGGCTGGATGAGACTCCCAGTCCCGCCGATGTCACTGACGCGTTGGCCCTGGCGATTTGCCACGCCCGGCCCTCGGATCCCGGTGGGGAACGCAAGCTGCCCGAGGCTATCCGCGTAGCCCTGGCCCGCGAAGGGAGAAAGGCTCCATGATCCGCCGACTGCGGGGCGAACTGGTTAGTGCATACTCTGAATCCGTCCTGATTGACGTGGGCGGCTTGGCCTATGAGGTGTATACACCCGCGCCGGTGCGCGAAGCGCTCTGCGACCGCGGGGTCAGCACCACGGTCGAACTGCTCACCTACTACTACCTCCAGAGCGATGGCAATCGGGCCACGCCCTACCTGATTGGCTTCCAGACCGAACTGCAGCGCCAGTTCTTTGAGCGGCTGCTGGATGTGCGCGGGTTGGGGCCGATGGCGGCGCTGCGCGCGTTTGTGCTGCCGGTAGGCCGAATTGCCCGCGCCATCGAGCTTCAGGACACCGGCGTGCTGCAGTCGCTGCCCGGTATCGGTCGCCAGCGTGCCCGGGATATGATCGCCACTCTGCAGGGCAAGCTGGGCGAGTTCGTGGACGTCGCCGAGCTGCCCGAGGTCGAAGTGGCCGGCCCCCGCAGCGACACCGAAGCCGACGCACTGGAGGTATTGATGCAGTTAGGCCTGTCGCGCAGCGACGCCCTGCGCAGCATCATCCAGGTCACCGAAGCCAATCCCGACCTGGAAGCAACCGACGAAATCGTCCGTGAGGTCTTTAGGCAGCGGTGAACTGTGTATTGACAACTTGTCGGCCTTATGGTATAAAGGATTCGGCATTATGAGAATCGCCAGGTTCTACGCGACTAGGAAAGCCCACAGACATATGTTGCGTAAACACGGTGTAGAATGGTATGAGGTGGCCGATATTATGTACCAGCGGTTGTCGCCGCGACGCATTGCGGCCAAAGGCGACGAAAGGCGCTATTATGTGAAGGGACAGACCGAAGACGGGCGCTACTTGAAGGTGATATTCGCACTAGAGGTGCCCGACACCGCCCGCATTATCACTGCATTTCCGGAGAGATAGGAAAGACTAATGAGAAAGATACCTGAATTCAAGACTGAAGAGGAGGAACTGAGCTTTTGGGATAAGCACGACCCGGAGGATTTCGATGCCGGGCCGGCGGAGGATGTTATCCTGGACATCAAACCGGAGAAGAAGAAGCGGATCAGCCTGCGTCTGGAGCCTGGCCTCATTGAAGAGCTTAAGGAGATCGCCGAGGCCAATAATATGCGCTATCAGACGCTGGTGCGTGGCTTGCTCAAGCGCTCGGTCCGCCAGCTCCGCAAGACCGAAAGCAGTTGACAGGCCGATCCCGACCTGGAAGCAACCGACGAAATCGTCCGCGAGGTTTTCAGGCAGCGATAACCAGTAGCACAGGCTTCCAGCCTGTGGATTAGACGGCGGGGGCAACGACTTGCGGGGAACCCGCTTTTTGAAAGAAGCCGGTTCCCCACACCCCTCCGGCAAAAACTTTGAAATGGGAAGCAGAAGGGAAGTGGGAAATCGGCGTGAAAAGCATCTACAATATCTTCTTTAAAGGGCTGCTGACTATCCTGCCATTGGCCGTTACCATCTACCTGCTGATCTGGCTCGGGCAGGGGCTGGAGTCCATTTTGGGAGGAGGCCTGCGCTATGTCCTGCCGGAGAATTGGTATCTGCCCGGCACGGGCGTTGTAGTCGGATTGGTGCTGGTTTTCCTGGTCGGCCTTCTGCTCCAGGCGGTGGTCGTGCGCAAGATCTGGGGTTGGGGAGAAGCCCTGGTCGCCAAATTGCCCCTGATTAGTGAGGTCTACAGCTCGCTGCGGCAGGTGCTGGCGTATCTGAGTGGTAGTGAGAGCCCGCAAACCGACCAGGTGGTTATGTTAACCCTGCCGGGCTCCGCCACGCGGCTCATAGGATTGGTCACCCGCGACGATTTCAGTGACGCGCCGGAGGGTATGGGAGATGACGAAACGGTAGCCGTGTTCCTACCGTGGAGCTATCAGTTGGGCGGTTTTACGGTCTATGTCCCGCGCTCAATGACCGAGCCGATTGACCTCAGTCCCCAGGAGGCGATGCGCTGGGCTCTTACCGGCGGCGTGACCAGTCAAAAACGGCATTCACTGCAGGCTGGCAAGTCGCAATAGCCCGGGCACAAGATCGCAACCATGCCGCCCCGGAAAGCCTATCAGGAGGTGGGGACATGGCTAAGAAGCGAACGCCAGAGAAAAGCGCCCGTCAGAGGCGGCTTGACAAGTTGGGTAAGGGGCCCAGTCTGGACGGCGGCTCGGATGAGCGCACCACCAGCCTCGTAGGTTGGCTGGCTGAACTATCCGGCCTGGGCTGCGGAGCGTTTGGAGTCTTGGCTGTGGCACTTCTGGCAGCGGCGCTGGTGATGGCTTTCATACACGGGTGCAAGTGACGCGATATGGCTGAGAAGACTTGCGGGGAATTGCAGCGAAGATTCACGGGCTGATTCCGACATATAGGCAACCGACGAAATCGTCCGCGAGGTCTTTAGGCAGCGATAGAGAGGAGGTGACAGCCCATGGCCGCAAAGTGCGTACTGTGTGGCACAGAATTAGTTGAGGGCAACGTGGATCACGTTTACGGCAAGAATACAGACGAAGGTATGCGGCATCTCAGCACACACCATCGTGTCGCAGAGCGCTTGGAGAAGTTTCTGGCGCTTGACACGATCAAGGAGAAACTATGCTCGGGCGCTGGGATGGATGATAAGTTAGTGCTGTGCTACTTCTGTCACGAAGAGATGTTGCACAATCCGATTCTCCTCCCAGGTGTCGAGACGACGCTGGCCAAGGCTTTTGCCAGCAAGGACAGAGCCGAGCGCCTGATGGTGTTTGCTGAGACCATACGCATGGGAGCTGAAGCGTACAAAGAACAGGCCGAGGCTTAAGATGCGAGCGCGACGCCTGGCCATACCAGTCGCGACAGGAATGTCTCGAAACATCCGTGTGCCTGCTAAATGGTAAGCAAGAGGGGGAAGAAAATGCGAAAGCAACAAGTGCCGGACGCAGATGCAAGAGCAGAACTGGTTCGAAGGGCTGAGAAACTTGTCGCCGTCTACCAGGAATCCGTCGCCTCGGCTGGTGGCGCTTATGGGAAAGGTCAGGTGCTGGATGGCACAATACAACGGGACAAACTTTCGGATGAGGCAAAGCGCATCCTGCCGAAGACTCTCGATTTGGCTACAGCCGAGCGGATAGCATGGTACAAAGGCCCGAAGTTGATCGAATGGGCTAGTGATCCAGAGACAGAAGGCCGCCCCGTGCCAGACGAATACGCTGAGATCATGAAGCTGATAGATTCGCTATAGCCTTTTGGAAAGCGAGGCACAGGCGAGACGCCTGTCCTACTGAAGACATGTGCTGGAGAGAATTATGCCCAACGGAGAACATCGCCGCAGAATAATTAGTGCTAAGGCCCAGCAGCAGGAGGAGCTGGAAGAAGAAACGCTCTCGCTGCGGCCGCAGACGCTGGACGAGTACGACGTCGGCCAGGAGCAGGTGGTCGAGCAGCTCCGCATTGCCCTGGCCGCCGCCCGCCAGCGCGGGGACGTGCTGGAGCATATCCTCTTCGACGGTCCGCCCGGACTGGGCAAGACCACGCTGGCCCATATCATCGCCAACGAGATGGGCAACAGGTTGTTCCGGACGTCCGGGCCGTCTATCGAGCGGGCCAGCGACCTGGTTGGGATCCTGACCAACCTGGCCCGGGGCGATGTACTGTTCATTGACGAGATCCACCGCCTGCCCCGCGTGGTGGAGGAGTATATGTATGCGGCGATGGAGGATTTCTGCATTGACTTCGTGGTGGACAAGGGGCCGTACGCCAAGACCATCTCGCTACCCCTCAAGCCGTTTACGCTGATTGGCGCGACCACGCGGGCGGGGATGCTGACCCCGGCGCTGCGCGAACGCTTCGGTATCTTTCATCATCTGGACTTCTACACGGAACAGCAGTTGCAGGAGATCGTGGTACGGGCGGCGCAGATTCTGGAGATAGAGCTGGATCCTGCCGGTTCCCAGGAGTTGGCCCAGCGGGCCCGGGGCACCCCGCGCATCGTCAATCGCCTGCTGCGCCGGGTGCGCGATTACGCCCAGATCGTCGGGGATGGTGTGATTGCCGAGGATATCGCCCAGGAGGCGCTCAGCGCAATGGGCGTGGACGAGCAGGGCCTGGATAACCTGGACCGCAAGTGCCTGCGGGCTATCATAGATTATTACGGGGGCGGGCCGGTCGGTGTGAATGCGATAGGGGCGACGCTGGCCGAGGAGACCGACACGCTGGAGGATATGGTTGAGCCGTACCTGCTCAAGATCGGCTTCGTGATTCGGACCTCACGGGGGCGGATGGCCACTCAGCGGGCGTACGATCATCTGGGCATCGCCGCACCCGCGCCCGAGCCGCCCGCCGGGCAGGAGAACTTGCCGTTTAGCGACAACTCCACGACAGACGACGGCTGATGGAGGTGGCCTGATGTACAAGCGAATTCTGGTGACGCTGGATCAGTCCGAGCTGGCTGAACAGGCGCTGCCCCATGCGGTGGCTATTGCCCAGCATATGGATGCCGTTGTCGAGCTGCTGTCGGTGGTACCGGTGCTGGACGACGAGCTGGTGCAGGCCGTTGGTAGTGCCTTCGACTGGGAGGCCCAGAAGCAGGTGGCTGAGGACTACCTGCAGGGTATTCAGGCGCGGGTGGAAGCCGAGGGGCTGCGCTGCACCGTCGCTGTCCGGCAGGGCGATGTCGCCGACGAGATTATCCGCTACTGCGGGGAGGTGGGCCGAACGCTCGTTGTCATGTCCACCCACGGGCGCTCGGGGCTGGGACGGTGGGTCTACGGCAGCGTGGCCGACCGCGTGCTGCGCTATGCTGACGTCCCCGTCCTGCTGGTCCGGGCGAGCGAAGAGTAGTAGCCGAGCTACGGCAGCAGCGTGGTGCGGTCCCAGTAGAGCAAGTCGGCATCGGGGCCCTCGCCACCTTTGGCACCGTCGCCGCCCAGGCTCTTCAGATCATAGGGTTGCGGCGGATCCCCCGGGCCGGGCGTGACGTACGCAAACTCCTGTCCCCACGCATCCTTTACCACTTCGCCATTCTCCAGATACGGGCCACGCCAGTTGTAGGGCACAGGTGGGTCAGTTGGGGACTCAAGCAGAGCCGCCAGGCCCTGCCTGGTGGTGGGGAATTGGCCGCCATTGTCTATGGCGTATTTGGCCAGGGCATCGGCGACGGCCTCAAGACGGTTGATGGTGAGGCGGCGCTGGTCAGTGGGAGTCCCGGTGACGGTCAGCCTCATCAGCAGAAAGACCAGGGCAATCAGCAGCCCCACAATCACTACCGTCTCCCACGCAGTGAAGCCGCTGCGCCGACTGGTGCCTTGCTTGGTCTTTGATGTTAGTTGCCAGCGGTTCATTGGGTGTGCGGCTTGTGCCTCGTGCCGTGTCCCCAGCTGTGGATGACCAACGGCACAGCCGCTGAGATAGATACCAGCTATTAGACGGCGTTTATTGGATACGTCCCGTACTCCCAGGCAGTATCGAGCATCGCCTGGTAATTCTCGAACTGGGCCCATTCTGGTACGGAATTGCCCGACCCCAGACAATATCCACCACCTGGGGCCGCAACGCAGAGAAGCTCCTTCACCACAGATGCCACCTCTGAGGGAGTGCCGCTCCTCAACAGTTCGGTGGACACGTTGCCGATGAGGCAAAGACGTTCGCCATACATCTGCTTCACTTGTGCGATATCCATGGCAGTTGGGTCAATTGGGTGCAATGCATCCAGACCCAGTTCGATTAAGTCCTCCATAATCGGTAGCAGATTGCCATCAGAGTGCAGGAAAAAGGGGCGGCCCTCCTTGTGACACTTGGCTGCCATTTCTTTATACCGGGGAAACACGTGGTCCCGGAGTGCCTGGGGGGCGATAATTGTACCACTGCTGCAGGCAAGATCATCGACCGCCCAGACTGCCCCTACGTGTGGTAACTGGAGCACTTGACCCAGTATATCCATTTGGATTTCGGTAATCTTGTCCATCACATCTGTGAGGAATTGCTCGTCTGTTAGCAGGGAGACGGCAAAATTCTCGAATCCCATAAGCATCCAACTGAGGGTGAATATTTTGCCCGAGACAACGATTACTTTCATGCCGTCGGGGAGCATATCCTTGACGGCATGGAACTCGCTTATGTCTACCTGCCCTGCCGTCTCCCAGGGGAATTCCTCAAAGGCTCGGCGATCGTTGATGAAGCTGGTGTACTCGAGATTCCAGGCAGTATCATCGTCGGCAGCAACGGCATCTGCCAGAACATCCTCCCGGATGACTTGAGAGATCGCGGAATCCTGGGTAACTTTTCCGGGTTTCATCATCCCGGCCGTTAAGGGGATGAAATCATAGCCGGCCTTCACCCAGAATTCGACTTGTGATTCGAGATCAGCGTCGGTCACCTCTCGCCCCAGGAATTGGCTCTGGATCGGATACTCGACCAACACTTCACACAGGGGAACTCTATCCGGCTCCTCGTTGTTTACTGTCTTCATTATGCGTTCGAAATCAGGGCTAGCATACATCGTCTGGTACATCCTGCTTCACTCTGGTTGGTATGTGTTCAAAACTACGGTTCGGCCAAATCTTATCTGCAAAATCGGCTCGGTTGCTTTCACCGATTGCGTAACATTCTCCCATGGCCCTCCAGTGGTCCAGATGTCTCTTGACAGCGCCATTTATTGGCCTTTCAGCCTCCTCCACCTGCTCATCCCAAACGAGGAATCCGGGTATATGCGGGTGCGTTACAGTTCTCTTCCCCGCCGACGGATGTACTCGTGAGCCTGGTACATAAACGCTTCCAAGCGTGTCTGAGTGGTGGCCTGCTCGTCGCCGTCGTAGACCATATTGAGGAAGGGAATGTTGTCGTAATCACGGCGCACTTTCTTCAGTATCGCGTGGGAGATAGTGCCCGGCATGCAGGTGAAGGGCATAACCGACACTATCCCGCTGAGGTCCTTTTCGGCGAAGTCCACCGCCTTGCCCACCGTCATTATCGCCTCGCCTTCGAAGCTGCAGTGCACGTAGGACGAGGCCAACGAGAGCACATCCACGGTGCTGGGTTCCTCGGCATTGCTTAGAAAGCCGTCAAAGGCAGCGGCAAGCTGGTGTTCGTCTCTCTGCATAATCCGGTCGGCTATCAGATTCTTGAACCACAGCAACCACTGGCCCTCGAGCTTGGCGCGCATTCCTCGGCGGAAGTTGCGGTACAGGAACCATTCGTTGACCGGCGCTGTCCATACCTCGCCGCCCAGTGCCTCGATCTTGCTAATCAGATTCTGATTGCTAAAGCTGTTGGAGCGGATGTAGAATTCGCCGACCAGCCCGATGCGCGGACGCTGCCGGGCGCGCTCGACAGGTACTTGCTTGAACTCGCTTACGCTCTGCGCCAGGGCTGCGGAGATAGTACCATCATTTCTAATAGCGTTGGTAACCGCTTCGACGCCCCGCCAGAAAGCCTCCTCGGCAGCTCCTGGCTCGATCTCATAGGGGCGCAGCTCCAGCACAGCCTTCTCGAGCATATCAATGGCTACCATGCCCTGCCAGGCATTGCGCAGAAGGTCCTTGCCTACGATACCGAGATCCTTAAAGAAATTACCGGCCTGGTTGGGAGCATAGATGGGCACATCCGGGTAGCCGGCATCGTCCAGGACCATTCGCTGCAGGGTGTTGTACTGGCCGAAGCGGCAGGGGCCGCCGGAGCCGCCCATGAAGAAGGCAGTCTTGTGGCGATCAAAGTCTGCGCGCCTGGTATACTTGATCATATCGCCGGTCGTCACAATGCAAGGGAAACACTCTTTGCCGGAAGTGTATTTGCGCCCCCAGTAGATTGTTTCGTCGTCAGGCTCGGGCAACACCGCCGCATTTACCCCGCAGGCCTGCATGGCGGCGGCCAGCGCGTAGGCATGGGCGCTCATATTGGGTATCAGGATAGTGCGGTCCGTGGCCGGCTCGATGCTGAGGGGTCGGAACTGTCGCCCTCTTTCGAACTGGCGATCCCGCGTCGAGCGCAGGCTGTCCAGAAAGGCCTCACAGCGGGTTATCATGCCGGCATCGGCGCTGTGTTCATCAATTTCGATGGTTAATGATGGCTCGGTGCCCAGCCGTTCGCGGAAGAATCTTATCAGGAACGAATCTGGCCCACAGCCGAAGTTGGTCAGATAAATGGAGTGCAGCCGATCATCGTCAGCGATTATCTCAGCCGCCGACAGAATCTTCTGACCATAACCCCAGAACATATTGAACCAGTCATCGGGTAGGCGGACCTCCTCCAGGGGCAGGAAGTCCATAGGAATCGCCAACGCACCCAAATCGGCCAGCTTCTGGGGTAGTTGCAGGTTGGCTCCCAGATCACAGCCGTTGTAGGAGCGGCTGACCAGCACGATCGCCATATCATCAGGGTCAAGCTCGGCCAGGACCTGGCGACCGCGCTCCTGGCAGACGGCCTCGAACTTCGCTATCGCCTGCAGGCCAGCGTCCACCGCCCGCGTGGCGTCTCGCTTACTTCTGCCCAACTCTTGGGCTATTCCAGTAAGCGCTTTTATTATATGCTTGCGACCCAGCGCCAGGTAAACGACCGGCTTTAGCACCTTGACGCCATGCGCCTCAAAGTCAATTGCCGCCTGCAGCGTGTAGGCCACACTCTGGGCGTAGGGGCAGAGAAACGCATCGGTCATACCGGGGTCTTTTTTGGCCAGGTTGATGACACTGGGCAGGAAAATGTAGTCAATGCCCTTGTCCAGCACATCAAGGGTATGGCCCATCATCAGCTTCATCGGAAAGCAGGGCTCTACAGTCGAATGCTGCACGCCCTGATGAATGATGCGCTTATTGGTGGGCGAAGAAAGCACTACCTCACAGCCCAACTCGGTCAGGAAAGCATGCCACAGAGGATAAAGTTCGTGAAACTCCAGCGCGCGCGGTATGCCCACCCGAGGGGCATCTGGCGACAGCTCCCCGGTGGGCTGATAAGCATTCATCAGCATCTGCTGGCGCTCTTTGAACAGATTTGGCCCTACCTTTTGCTGCTCCTGCTTCTTTACATCATATTTTCCACAGCGGCTGCCGTAGAACAGCGGCTCCTGCCCTTCAATGGTGACCCTGTTGATCTCGCATTCATTGGGGCAGTCATGGCAGATGAACGACTCCATCTCATAGGAAAGCTCGGAGAAGCCGAAGCTCTTGAAGTTGCTGCCGGCGCCAGTATCTTCGTCCATCGCCAGCAGCGCACAGCCGACTGCGCCGATGACTTCGTTGTCGGGCGGAACGATGATCGGCTTGCCGGTGACCTTCTCGAAGGCGGCCACTACCGCGTCATTGAGCGCGGTGCCCCCCTGAAAGAAGATGCGGTCGCCGATGCGGCCATGTTCGACAACGCGGTTCAGGTAGTTGAACACAATGGAGTAAGCCAGGCCGGCACAGATGTCCTCTTTGATAGCGCCGGACTGCTGGTGGCGAGTGACCTGCGTCTCCATAAATACGGTGCAGCGCTCGCCCAGGTTGGCGGGGGCATTCGACTGGAACGCCAGTTTGGCAAACTCGTCCTGGATGGAGATGCCCAGTCGTTCGGCCTGCTCTTCTAAGAAGGAACCAGTCCCCGCCGCACAGACATTATTCATAGCGAAGTCTACAACGGCGCCGCCCTGCAGGCTGGTGTATTTGCTGTCCTGGCCGCCAATCTCAAAGATTGTGTCTACGTCCGGCGCGACCTGCAAAGCGCCGCGGGCGTGGGCGGTGATTTCGTTCTTAACAATGTCAGCCCCGATGACATCGCCGATGAAGTAGCGCCCCGAGCCGGTCGTTGCTGCGCCCCGAATGTCGAAAATGCCACTATATTGTTCGCCGATGCGCCGCAGGCCCTCCTGAACCGCCACCAGCGGCCGCCCTGCCGTCATTAGATATTCTTTGGCCAGCACGTTGTTGTCGGTGTCGATAACCGCCAGGCAGGTGCTGATTGAGCCAACGTCAACCCCCAGATAGGCGGATATCTTGTGGCCAGGCTTGACAGTGGGCGCAACCAGCCGCGAGGGCTCGATGGTTGACTTTTCTATACTCAATGGCTCGAGGTCCTTCTCGTCGCCCACTTGAACTTGGTAGCGGTGCAACTCCTCCAGCTTATCCAGATCGGGCATTTGAATACCGCTCTGACGAGCCTTAAGGACCGCTCCGATTGCTCCCATCGCCGCGAAGTGCTCAGGGATGATGAGCTGGTCACCGTCGGCCTCGAAGACCTCTTTGATAGCGCGAACCATGCCGGGGTTGGCGGCCAGTCCACCGTGGAAAGACAGGGGCGGGGTAATCTCGGCGCCCGACCCGACAGTACTCTTGAAGTTGCGGGCCAGCGCAAAGCAGAGCCCAGCGACGATGTCGTGCTCGGGGGTGGCCTTCTGCTGGAGGTGGATCATATCAGTCTTGGCAAAGACGCTGCAGCGCCCCGCCACTCGGGGGGGATGTTCCGACTGCAGCGCCAGTTGGCCAAACTCTTCGATATCGAGGCCCAGCCGTGAAGCCTGCTGATCCAGAAACGAGCCGGTGCCCGCCGCGCAGGCGGCATTCATAGCAAAGTCGGCCACCTCGCCGCTGCTGTCTTGCTGCGAATCCTCGATAAAGATCAGCTTGGAGTCCTCGCCGCCGATTTCAATGACCGTTTTGACATTGGGAAAGAGCCGGCGAGTAGCGGTCGCCTGGGCCACTACCTCGTTGACGAAATCTGCGCCCAGTATGCGCGCCACTGTTCGCCCGCCATTGCCGGTAGCCGCCAGCCCCGCGATGCGCTCGCACCCGTAGCTATCTACGGCTTGCTGGAGCGCCTGGGCAGCCCTTTGCATAGGGTGAGCGTGGTGGCGGATATACTGCTCCTCTATTATGTTGTCCTGGGCATCCATAACTGCGAGATTGACGCTCACCGAACCCACGTCAACCCCCAGATATAGATCTCGGCTGCTCATCAGGGCAGTCTCCTCATAAAACAGCGCGCGGACATATCTCAGACAGCACGCTTGCTGATCAATCAGGTCACTTAGTGATTATATTATACAATACCGCTGTGCGTCTCACAACCGTGGCCCGGCCGCTTTTCTGGATTTGCTTACCTGACATCTGCTGATTGTCTGCAAGTCGGGGGTGTGTTATAATCGGCATATCGAGCCGGTGCGAGGGAAAGTTGTTATGATTGATTACCGCAGCCGCTGGCAGCGCCGCCGGCGGCGCAAAACTAACGTACGCCGGGCCATTATCGCTGGAGCGATTGTACTGTTGGCGGTAGTATTGCTGATCGTAGCTTTGCTGGGTCGTGAGCCGGTGGCGTGGCGATATCGCCCACTTTCCCGGGGTGTGCCTTACTTCACAACAGATGCTGGCAAACTGTTTGTCGCCTGGTCGAGCGGAGGGGTGCGCACACTTCAGCTTACTACGGGGAAAGAGGCTGGACTGGTGGAGTACGACCGGCCGTTTGCCTTTTCGGCGGCCCCGGCTATCAGCTCTGATATGCTGGTTGTGGGCAGTGAGGACTTTAAAATCCACGCCCTGTCTGTAGGGACTGGCAAAGTGTGCTGGAAATACCAGACATGGGGGCCAGTACAGGCTCGGCCGGTTGTAGACCACGAACAGGTGCTGGTCGGTTCCACCGATGGCTATCTGTACTGTCTGGACCTGCCCACCGGTGTGCTCATCTGGCAGACGGACTGTGCGGGTGGGATTGCCGGAGCAGCGGCGCTGGCTGATGATGTGGTGATCGTCGGCACCACCGAAGGCCACCTGGTGGGCATAGACCGGGGCACGGGCCGCAGGCTTTTTATGGTGGGCACAGAAGCTGCAGTTATGGGACCGGCGCTGGCCATAGACGATCATACCGTGACCGTCGGCTGTGATGATGGGCGCCAGTACATATTGGACGCGCGCCAGCCGGAGCAGTGCCGGACCGTCGAGGTCGGAGGGCTGCTGCGGCTGCAGCCAGTCGCAGACAATGAGCGCATCTACCTGGCCAGCAGTAGCGGAAGGATAGTCGCAACAGACCACGAAGGAACCAGGCAATTGTGGCAGCGTGAATTGGGCGTGGTCTTAACCGCCGGTCTGGCTGCGGACGAAGAATATGTGTACGTGGGTACATTGACGGGACGGATCTTTGCTATCAGCCGGCAGAGCGGCGCCGTTCGTCACCGCTGGGAACTAGCGGAGCCGGTAGTCGGTTCGCTGGCGGCTACCGGTGAACTGGTGATAGCTGGCTTGGCTGACGGCCAGATAGTTGTCCTGCCCAGGCCTGACTGAGCGGTTACTGTTACTGAGTTATGTGAAAGGGTGGATCATCGGCGGCTAAAGCTGCCGCGTTTTCATTATGGACAAAGAACAGACCGAGTTGTCGCCGCGAAACTTCTGGCTGGGCGTTATCAACGGAACGCTCGTATGGGCCTCATTTGCCTTCCTGGACCCGACTACGGTCCTGACCGTTTTTGCTCTGGACCTGATGGGGGGCAGTGTCATCTGGGTTGGCATTATTATTTCCCTGGTAACTATGGGAATGTATTGGCCCCAGGCAGTGCTGGCCAACGTTTTCGAAAGCCAGCCGCGATATATGCCGTACTACCGCCTGGCAACAGTCCTCCGGATTATCATCCGGTTCGGCATCTGGCTAGCCATTGTGTTTGTGGGCGTCAGCCATCCGTTGAGATTGTTCATCGCAGTTGCGCTATTGTTGTTCGCATTTACCTCCGCTGTGGGTGTGGCAATCCCCCCGTTCTTCGGCATTGTCGGAGATACTATCCCGGTGACGTGGCGGGGCAAGTTTTGCGGGCTGGGCTTTGTGCTGGGCGGGCTAGCCAGCTTGGGGGCAGGCCTGTATGTGAAACACGTGCTCAGCGAGACTAGCGGATTTACTTTTCCGGACAACTACGCTCATCTGGCTCTACTTACAGCAATTACCGGTCTGGTAGGTTGGGGGGTGTTCTGCTTTATGAAAGAGTCGCCCCACCCCAGCCGCAGTCGCCGGTTGCCGCTGGGCAAGCAGTTGGCCCGCGGGCCGCGACTGTTTCGCCGCGACGTCAATTTCCGCCGGCTGGTGCGGGTGCGGGCATTCTTCGAGATTGCTCAGGCTCTGTGCCTACCCTTTATTGTGCCCTTTGCTCTGCAAGTCGGAGCCGTGGCCAAGGCGCTAGTCGGGCTGTTCCTGGTGGCGCGCGTGCTGAGTTTCTCGGGGGCCAGCATTCTGTGGAGCCACATCTCTGATAATATAGGTAATCGGCTGCTGTTGGTGATCTCAGGCATTTGCGCCATTGCCTTACCTGCGATGATTTTGCTGGCACCACGCATACCACAAGCTCCGCTGTTGCCGGGCAGTGGCATTGATCTACGCGGGGGCTACTTTGTGCTGGTCTTTGCCGTGGCCGGACTCTTTCTCAGCAGCCAGTTCTTGGGGCAGAATAACTATCTGCTGGAGATAAGTGATACCCGCACCAGGCCTACCTATCTGGGGTTCTATTTCAGCGTCCTGATACCGCTGGCGTGGATGCCTTTGGTAGGTTCGTTGGTAATCGGGCACGCGGGACGTTACTATCTGGGGTTTATGCTGAGTCTGGTCGCGGCAGTCGGCCTGCTGATTAACGCTGTCAAGCTAGGCGAGCCCAGGAACGAAGAGCAAAAAACACCGCCGGGCGTATGAGTCTTCCCAGGCTCATACACCAGGCGGCCGCCTCATTCCCCGGTTACCGGCCTTATTTGAGAGCACCAGGAAAACCCCCGGGGACAAAGCTAGTTACGACACACCAATTGTTATTTACTATAACACTCTGACGCCCCTAAATGTTCCGTCTGCCTACTGCTTTCTCTTACTGGCCACCAGTTTGGCCTAAGTTAGTGCCGCGCCGGTGGTGGTGCAGGTCAGATGGCCGTGTTTCACGCCCCGGTGTGCGATGAGATGATCAGCGAGGCTGTGGACCATCTCGCTGGTGCCCTTGACTATGATGACCTCCAGGCAATTGCGCTCATCAAGGTGGACGTGAGTGCTGGCACAGATCTGGCCGACATGTTCGTGCTGCTGATGGGTGAGTTGATGTTCAATGTCGGCGGTGTGGTGGTCATAGACCAGGGTGATGGTGCCAACCACGGGGCTCTGGGAGTCTTCCCACTGTCTTTGCACCAGGTAATTGCGGATCAGATCGCGGATGGCTTCTGACCGGCTTTGGTAGCCGGCCTTCTCGATGAGTTGGTCGAAGGTCTGCAGTAGCTCGTCATCAATGGAGATGCCAAATCGGGTCAGGTTGCTCAAGCTGATACCTCCTTGGTAGTGCGCTTAACTATAGGATAGCGGGTTTGATGGCCGGTGGCAAGCTCCTTTGCTTTAGGACGCGGTTGTGATATAATACGCCCAGGTCTGAAGTGTAGAATGTTGGTTCACCGACTAAGGAGTTGAGGTCTACCGTGCCTGTCCCAACTAAGCAAATCAGCCTGGCCATTTTTATTTTTGGTTGCATTCTAATCGTCATCGCCGGTTGCGGCGAGAAACCGGCGGCTGTGGTAAATGGTGACCGGATTACTGAGAAGGAGTTTGTTGGCAAACTAAAGGAAGCGACTGGTAAACAGATTCTGCAGCAAATGATTGATCGCCAGATCGTCGAGGATGCTTTCCAGAAAGCGGGCTTGAAGCTGTCGGAGCAGGATATTGCTGCCCGCATCCAGGAGATGCAGAGCCGCGCGCCGACGCCGGCAGCATTTGAGGAGTATTTGGCAGCTCGTGGAGTGACTATTGAAGACTTGCGCGAAGATCTGGAGCTGCAGATGAAGGTCATGATGCTGGCTACCAAAGATGTTGTCGTCACCGAGGAGCAATTGAAGCAGTTCTACGAGGAGCATAAGGACCGGTACGACAAACCACTGCGGGTGAAGATGAGCGAGATAGTGACACCAGGTAAGCCGCAAGCCCAGCAAGCTCTGGAGGCACTCAATAAAGAAGGAGCCAGCTTCGCTGCTGTTGCCCGGCAGCTCTCGGTCAGCCCGGCGACCCGCGAGTATGGAGGGCAGCTGCCGCTTGCTGCGATTGGCGACATTTTTCCTCTGGAATTGCGGGAAGCGGTGTCTGGTGCGGAAGAAGGCGAGATTCTCGGCCCTATTGAGACTCAGGGAGGCTGGTATGTGCTGCAGATTGAGCAACGCTTGCCCGCGGAGACGGCCACACTTGAGAGTGCGAAAAAGCAGGTGACCGAAGAGTTCAAGGGGTCGAGAGCAGTTCCTCTTGATAGGTTGCTGAGGCAACTACGGCAGGAGGCTGTCGTGAAAATTGTGGTGCCGGAGTACAGTGAACTGGCTAGCGACTATGCCGGCCCCCAGGAGCTACCTGAATTTGGCGAGGAGCGACCGCCACCAGTAGTCACTCCCAAGACCGAGCAGCCGGCCCCACCACCTGCTGGGCAGGGCGAGTAGCCCCCAGATTGCACAAAGACTGCTATGCCAGCAACCGGCCTGCGAGGCGGTTGCTGGTTGGTGAAGGCATCCCACTAAAATGGAGGAGTTTGACCGACTTGTAGAGGTAGTAGCCACGCTACGCAGCCCCGAGGGCTGTCCCTGGGACCGTGAGCAGGACCACCAAAGCCTCAAACATTACCTGCTGGAGGAAGTCTACGAGGTCCTGGAGGCAGCCGACACAGGCGCTGATGAGAAGCTGTGCGGCGAGCTGGGTGATGTCCTGCTGATGATCGTTATGTATGCGCAGATTGCCGCCGAGCAGAATGGCTTTAATATCAGCGACGTCATTGCCTGCATCACTGCCAAGCTCATCTATCGCCATCCCCACGTGTTCGGTGATGTCGAGGTTGCCGAAAGCGATGAAGTGGTGGACAATTGGGAGCAGCTTAAGCGACACGAGGCTGATACTGGGCCGCGCCAGTCGGCCCTGGACGGCGTCCCTAAGGCGCTACCGGCCCTCCAGCAAGCCCAGGAGCTCCAAAAGAAGGCGGCTCGAGTCGGATTTGACTGGGACAGCATAGAAGGCCCCTGGCGCAAGCTGTTTGAGGAAATCGAGGAGCTGCGGGAGGCTGCTGGCAGTGGCCAAGATGAAGCCATTGCCCACGAACTTGGCGATCTGTTGATCGCGGTAGTAAATCTGGGTCGGTTTTTGGATGTGTATGCCGAGGATGCGCTACGGGCAGGTAACCGGCGATTTGAACAGCGCTTCCGCCAAGTAGAGCAACAAGCGGCGGCCACCGGCCGCGAGCTGTCGGAGATGACCTTGGAGGAACTTGACGAGCTGTGGGAGCAAGCCAAGATAGCTCAGAACAGATGAGGTTGGATCAGTTCCTGGCCAACGCTGGTTGCATCCCCCGTCGCACGCAAGCCAAGCAAGCCTGTGACGAAGGACTGGTGGAGGTAGATGGGGAGATGGCCAGGCCAGCCGCTTCTGTACAGGTAGGCCAGCAGATTACCATCAAGACCGGCATGAGAATTCGCAGCTATCGTATTTTGCAGCTTCCACAGCATCCTGTGCCGCGCAAGCAGCGCGATGAGTACTCGGAGCTGCTCAGCTCGCAACGAATTGATGAAGTAGAGTCTTAGAGTTGTCTCTTCGCAGACTGATATAGGAGGTCGAAGATGTCAGGTTTCAAACGATGCTATATGTACAACGAAGATATGGACTCGTTGGCCCAGGAGCTGGAAGCTGAGGGCCGCGGCCTGAAGGACCTGCTGGGAGGCAAGGGTTCTAACCTGTGCCTGATGACTAATGCCGAGATTCCAGTGCCGCCTGGCTTTACCATAACCACCGATACCTGCATTGAGTATGTCGAAACTGGCGAGTTGCCCGCCGGCCTCGAAGAAGAGGTAGTGGCGAGCATCGAGAAGCTCGAACAGTGGGTGGAAAAGAATCTTGGCAACCCGGACAATCCTCTGCTGGTCTCGGCGCGGTCGGGGTCGAAGTTCAGCATGCCGGGGATGATGGATACTGTTCTGAATCTGGGTATGAACGACGAAGTCGCCGCGGCGTTGGTCGAACTGACCGGTGATGAGCGCTTTGTCTGGGACGCCTATCGGCGCCTCATTATGATGTTCGGCAACGTGGTCAGAGGCATCAACCGCGAGCTGTTTGAGGAGTGCCTGGATGAGGTCAAACGAGAAGAAGGCGTTACCGAGGATGTGGACGTCTCCTCTGAGGCTCTCAAGAAG
>JAUVZM010000051.1 GCA_030602615.1 bacterium | reverse complement strand
GGCAAGCAGTGGAGCAGCCGCCCTTGGCTCCTCCACCGGCAGCGCCACAGTACACAGCGCTTCCGGGCGCGGCAAGGTGCGCAGCGTTACCTCCAGTATCGCCCCCAGGCTGCCACGCGACCCGATGAACAACTTCTCTATTGCGTAGCCCGCCACGTTCTTCACACACGAACTGCCAAAACTGACCACTTCCCCGCTGGGCAGAGCCGCTTTGATGCGGGTGACCAGATCGCGGGGCCCACCGTAAAGCAGGCGGTGGGGTCCCGACTCGTTGGCGGCCAATATGCCACCCACAGTAGCCCGCTGGGCAAAGCGGGGACGCAGGGCTAGCATCTGCCCATGGTCGGCCACTGCCTCTTCGATCTGAGGGAGAGTGACGCCGCCCTGGACGGTAATGGTCAGGTTTTCGTAATCGTAGGCGAGGATGTGATTCAGGCACTTAGTACTCATGACCGCCACGTCGTCAGCGGGCGGGTCCAGCTTGGTCCCCGCTCCCCGGACAACGACCGGCTGCCGCTCGCGATGAGCGAGGGCAAGCATCTTCGGGACTGCCTCTTCGTCAGCCGGCTCAAACCAGCCCTGCTCGTTGCGCGCTGCAACCTGGGGCGCCACTTGCGTGAAACTCCCCTCCGGCAGCAGAAGCGGTTCGGATTCAGCGATTTCGTCCCGATCGGGCAGGACTTTGTCGGGATTGCAGAGTAGATCAGGGTCGAATGCCTCTTTCACTCGCCACATCAGACACAGCTCCGCTGGGCCGAACATCAGCGGCATATATTTGCGCTTGCCACAGCCAATCCCGTGCTCGCCGGTGAGCACCCCACCGTGGGCGACAGCAAGCCGCGTTATCTCCTCATCAATGGCAGCCACGCGTCTGGCCTGGTCCTCATCACGGGGGTCGTAGAGCACCAGGGGGTGCAGGTTGCCATCGCCGGCGTGGAAGACATTGGCAATTGGGATACCCCACTTCTGGCCAATCGCCAGGACCTCGGCCAATACCTGGGGCAGAGCAGTGCGGGGAACCGAGATATCCGTGCAGATCTTGCTGGGAGCGATATTCACAACCGCCCCAAAAGCGCCCTTGCGGCCCTTCCAGAGCAGCGCCCGCTGCTCTTCGTCCTGAGCCACCTGGAAATCGCGCACCTCGCTGCGCTGACAAGCCCGCTTAATCTGCTCGACCTGGCGGTCCATACTGGCGGGCAGGCCGTCCAACTCAATTAAGAGCACCGCCGCCGCATCGAGCGGGTAGCCGGCCTGAAGGCCCTCTTCCACCGCTCTTATCATCGCGTTGTCCATCATCTCGAGGGTCGCGGGTATTATGCCCTCCGCAATGATATCGGATACCGCCTGACTGGCCGTGCCCAGCGAGTCGAATATCGCCAGCATTGTGACTACGGTTTCCGGCATCGGCATAATGCGGCAGGTGATTTCGGTGACGAGACCAAAAGTGCCCTCGCTGCCCACGATTATCCCGGTCAGGTCGTAGCCCAGCTCATCGAGAGAATCACCTCCAGAGCGGACCACCTCGCCGTCGGACAAGACCATCTCGACACCGAGAACATGGTTGGCGGTAACGCCGTACTTGAGGCAATGCGGCCCACCCGAGTTCTCACCTACGTTGCCGCCGAGGGTACAGACACATTGGCTGGCCGGGTCAGGTGCATAGAAGTAACCACCTGTGGCCAGCGCGTCTTGTAGGTCTATATTGATGACACCGGGTTGCACCACGGCGCGCTGGTTTTCGTAGTCGAGTTCGAGAATGCAATCCATGCGGGTGAAGCCCACAACCACCCCACCACGCACGGGAACAGGCCCGCCGCTGAGGCTGGTGGCGGCGCCACGGGGCACCACAGCCACGCTCGCGGCGTGACAGACTCTGGCCATAGCGGCCACCTGCTCAGTAGTCTCGGGAAGCACCACCAGTTGCGGCGTGCTCTCGTACAGCGTGCCATCGTACCCGTACAGAGAAAGCTGGACGGGATCGTCCAGTACCCCCTCGGCGGGTATTACATCGCGCAACTGGTCGGCAAGTTCTGACGTCACTTGGACTCTCCTAGTCCAGAATCTCGTTGAGTGCACCCAGCAGCATAAGTACGTTGTTGGGTGTGGAACTGGCGCCCATTAGCCCGATCCGCCAGACATTACCCTTGAGGTCTCCCAGACCACCGCCAATCTCAATGTCATATTCGTTCAGCAGGCGCTGGCGAACCGCTACATCGTCCACCCATTCGGGAATACGGACGGCATTGAGGCTCCACAGCCGATAGTTCGGGTCGGGGAGCATTTCCAGGCCCATTTCGGTGAGGCCGGCCACCAGTAGCTCGTGGTTGGCCTGGTGCCGACTCCAGCGCGCTTCCAGGCCCTCGGCCAGAACTAGGCGCAGGCCTTCGTGGAAGCCATAAAGCGCATTGACCGGCGCAGTATGGTGGTAGGTGCGCTCCTCGCCCCAGTAATGGCGCACGAGGCTCATATCCAGGTACCAGTTGGCGACCTTGGTCGGGCGGCTATCCAGGGCAGCGACGGCCTGCGGCGAGAACGTTATGGGCGCCAGGCCCGGGGGGATACTCAAGCACTTTTGGGTCCCCGAGTAACAGACGTCAATGCCCCACTCGTCCACTCTCACCGGATGGCCCCCCAGCGAAGCTACGGTATCAACCACCAGCAGCACGCCGGCCTGGTGGGTGATGCGCGAAATCTCCTCCAGGGGCTGCAGCACGCCCGTGGAGGTCTCCGCGTGGACGATAGCTACCAGCTTCGTCGCGCCCTCGGCGAGGGCCTGGCTAACATCGTCGGGATCAGTCGGCTGGCCCCAAGGTGCCTCCACAGTTACCACTTCAGCGCCATAGCGGGCACAGATCTCGGCCATCCTGCCCCCGAAAACGCCGTGCACACACACCACACATCGGTCGCCGGGCTCAATGAGGTTGCACAGTGCCGCTTCCATGCCGGCACTGCCCGTGCCTGAGACGGGGATGGTCAGCTCATTGTCAGTCAACATCACCTCGCGGAGCATCGTTTTGATGCGCTCCATAATCTTGATGAATTCCGGATCGAGGTGGCCGATGGGCGGCAGAGCCATAGCCTGCAGAACGCGCGCATCCACGTTGCTGGGGCCTGGTCCCATTAATATGCGCGGGGAGAAATCGAGTGAACCAGACATCGTTTTACCTCCTGAGGCGTTGTATCCAAATCACATTTGCCACTCATATTCGCCACACCAGCAAGCCATTCCTTTCCGTGCGGACTCTGCGAACTCATTGTTAGCAAAATCTAGAAGGAGAATATTTGCAGCACGGCGAAACACTACAGTCAGCAACAGTGTACTCGTCTCTCTGTCAGCCGATAGTGGAGCGGGTCTGGCCCGCAGGTCTGATGTCAAGGCACGTGATAACGAATGTCCCAAGGCTTTTCTGAAATAGAAAACTTCATTGTACGGGAGGATCTCTACGAGGTCGATCCAGATACCGAGCTGATCATCAACTTCGAAGAGGAGCGGCAGGCGCGACGTCTCATCCTGATTCCCTCGGAGAGCCTGGCCCCGCTGGCGGTGCGCCAGGCGCTCGGCTCAGTCTTCAACAATGTCTACGCCGAGGGCTATCCGCCTTTGCAGATGACGCGAGAAGAGGTCAACCAGATTCTCGACTATAAGTGGCAACTGGAGCGCTATCGGCGCTATGGCGACCGTCGGTTCTACAAGGGGACTGAGTACGTAGACTTCATCGAATGCCTGGCGCAGCGGCGGTGTGCTCAGTGCTTTGCCACACCAGGAATCCCATCCGACCGGATTTTTGTCAACGTCCAACCCCTTTCCGGCGCGGCTGCCAATAATGTGGTGTACGAGGCCTTCGTTGAACCGGGTGCAACGGTCATGGGTATGGCGCTGGCTGAAGGCGGGCATCTGACCCATGGCAGCGAGTTCAACCGGTCGGGTAAGCGCTACCGCATACTCTCGTATGGGGTCAGCCACGTGACGGGTCGGCTGGACTACGACGAGATTATGAATCTGGCGCTGGAGCACCGGCCAAAGATGATCATCGGGGGCTACACCTCCTACACCTGGGCCCCTGATTGGGCCAAATTTCGCGAGATTTGTGAGGCCGTAGGCGATTGCATTCTTCTGGCCGATATTGCACATCCGGCCGGACTGGTGGTGGCTGGCGAATACCCAAGTCCGTTGGGGTACGCTGATGTCATCACCTTCACCACGCACAAGACGCTTTGCGGGCCCCGCGGTGCTGTCATCATGACGACAGACGAGGCCATGGCGTCGGTCATTGATCAGACGGTTTTTCCCGGCGAACAGGGCGGGCCCCATGTCAACAAGTTTGCCGCAATAGCGGTCGCGTTCAATATTGCGCAGACCGACAACTTCAGAAAGTTGCAGCGGCAGATCGTCGCTAATGCGCGGCATCTGGCGCAAGCCCTCGAAGAGCGCGGAATCAGTCTGGCCTACGGCGGTACAGACACGCACTTTTGCGTCGCTGACCTGCGCACCGTCAAAAGTACGGCTGGCTTTCCTCTGAAGGGCGAGATTGCCGCGCGTATCCTTGATCTGTGCGGGATCGTCGTCAACAAGAATACCATCCCCGGCGACGACACCGCTGCCGAGGCAAGCGGTGTGCGCTTGGGGATGCCGTGGATTACCCAGCGAGGATTCAAAGAGCCGCATATTCAGCGCCTGGCTGACATCCTGGCGGAGGTTCTGCAGAGCATTCAGCCGTTCTCGTATGTCGGTGCTACGGGAATACTGCCGCGCGGTAAGATTGCCCTTGACGTCCTGGAGCGTCTCAAGGTTCAGACGGAGGAACTGATCGAGGCAACGGTGTCTAGTGAATCACCAACCAGGCGAGGGTATCTGCATCGGCACTTAACAGAAGCGAAAAGCTTGAGCGCCGAGGGTAGACGTGATCTTCCGCCCGAAGTCTGCACTGCGATGGACGTCCACCGGCTGTTCAATTGTGGTGATATTGGCCTCCTGGCGATACGCGGTGAACGTGCTGGAGCGTTCCTACAGAACGTTGTTACCGGCGACATTTCGGCATTAGGCAACGGCGAAAGCCTGCACACGTTCCTACTGGATGAAACCGGTATGCTGATCGACGACATTGTGGTGGTGAACGTATCCCAGGATGAAGAAATGCGCTGCCAAATAGTCACGCACGCACGTGCACATGACAGAGTGGCCGCTTGGCTGCGCGGTCACTCCCAGGGATACATCATCTTCGATAAAGAGGATATTCACCGTAAAATTGAAGGACCCGTGGTCGTCGATGACCTGGCCGACGAATCTGCTGATCCTGAGGACCATGTCAGTACCGGTGCGCTAAAGCTCACGGCAGATAAAGCCCAGATTGAAAACCGTCAGCAGGCCGGATTGCCGATATTCGATGGGGGAGAGCAAGTTCCGACTGGCCTGGAACTCCTTCGCAACGGACATGCTGACAAATTCGCGCTGACTAAAGGCTACTTCATCGGTCAGCGAGCGATTGAGCAAGCGGCCGATATTCCGGCCAAAACGAAGATATTTGCGTGGCAAGAACAGGAGTCCGACGAACTGCGCCGCACACCTCTGTTTGAGGAACACCGCAAGCTCACGCGCCGGTTCATCCCCTTCGCTGGCTGGGAGATGCCTGTCTGGTACACCAGCATCTCTGAAGAGCATGCTGCGGTCCGCAATGCTGCCGGACTTTTTGACATTGGCCACATGGGTGTACTGGAGATTTCCGGTCATTACGCTGTGAGCTTCCTGGATGCCGTAACCAGTAACTATGTTCGCCGACTTGAGATTGGCCAGAGCCAGTATTCATACATTTTGGACCTGGACGAGATTCCTATGGACGACGTCATTGTTTATAGGCGTGGCCCCGAGAAGTTCATGATGGTCGTTAATGCCACCAACGCTGAAAAGATCTGGGCATGGCTAAATGCTGTCAATGCGCGGGAATATGTGCTGGATCGGCAGTTCCCGCATCGCGACATTGAGGGTACGGTCCAACTGCGGAACCTCAAAGACCCCTCGGCAGGTGAGAGGCAACTTGTCGGCGTGGCGCTGCAGGGGCCAATGTCAGCGGCTCTACTACGAGAGCTGCGTGGTGAGGACCGCATTGGAGGACCGCTGGCAGCATTGACCAAGTTTGAGTTTGTGGAAGACGAGGTCGCGGGCGTTCCGACTCTTATCTCCCGTACTGGCTACACCGGTGAGCAGATTGGCTTTGAACTATATGTCCATCCCGACAGCGCAGTCAGGCTGTGGAATCTGCTGCTCGAGGCCGGCGAGCAATACGGCGCCAAGCCAGCCGGACTCGGTGCACGGGATTCGACCCGGATAGAGGCAGGGCTGCCACTGTATGGCCATGAGATCGCAGGCCCTCACCGAATCACACCTACCGCTGCCGGCTATGGGGCTTATGTAAAGCTCCACAAGCCCTTTTTCGTTGGCCGGGAAGCATTTATGGCGCGTGAGCAGGACCGGGAGATGGAGGTTGTCCGCTTTCAGCTTGACCAAACAGGCGTCCGTGCAATACGCCACGGGGCTGTGGTAGCCTCGAAGCGCGGTGATTACGCAGGAACGGTAACCAGTTGTGCACTGGTGGAGGGCCGACAGGTTGGGCTGGCGTATGTGGATTGCAGGCTGGCGTGGGAAGGCACGCCCGTTGTAATCTTCCCGCTCCGCCAGGCCGAAAAAGGTGCAGTGCTGGCCAGTCCGACCGACCTGTCACTTGGCGAGCGTATGCTGCTGCATGAGAGCGCCACTATCCTGACGCGCTTCCCGTGTGAACACCGCAGGCAGCCAGATTTGCTGTGACGGGCGAAGTTGGGCCGACCGCAAGCGCAAGGCAGTATGGCGGGCTTGTGAAACACTGCTTACAGTTAGTCATTTGCAGACCGCAAGGAGAATCTGTTGTGACATTTTCAGATGATCGCATGTATACCAAGACTCATGAATGGGCCAAGCAAGAGGGAGAGCTCGTGCGCGTTGGCATCACCGAGTTCGCTACCGACCAGTTGGGGGACATTGTGTATCTGGATCTGCCCGAAGTCGGTAAGACTGTTGCCCAGGGGGACGTGCTTGGTGAGATTGAGAGTGTCAAAGCTGTGGTAGAACTCTACGCTCCCGTGGGCGGTGAGGTTGCCGAGGTCAGCAGCAGCGTGCTTGACGACCTCGACTCGATCCGTCGAGACCCTTATCGTGAGGCCTGGATGGTTGTGATAAAGGCGAGCGACCTGGCTGAGCTAAGCTCGCTCTTGGATGCTGCCGCCTATGAACAGCTATGTACGGAGGAAGCAAGATAGTGACCTACATACCGCAGTCGGACAAGGACAAGGCAGAAATGCTGGCAGCATTGGGAATCGAGTCGGTCGAGGAGTTCTTCAGCCAAATCCCCTCAGTTCTGCGTGCGAACGCCATGCCCGCGATCCCGGGCCCCCTGACCGAGTCCGAGTTAGTACGCCACATGCACGAGTTAGCTGGCGAGAATCACTCCCTCCAGGACCTTGTGTGTTTTGCCGGCGGGGGCATCTACGATCGCTTCATCCCCAGCATTGTGCGCGACGTTGTCAGCCGGCCCGAGTTTGTCACCCCTTATACTCCGTATCAGGCGGAGGTGTCCCAGGGCACGCTTCAGGCGATGTTCGAATACCAGACTGTGGTCTGCGAACTGACGGCCATGGAGGTGGCAAATGCCTCGCTTTATGATGGTGCTACCAGCCTGGCAGAAGCCGTTTCCCTATCATCTCGCGTAACACATAAGCATCGCGCGCTGCTCTCGCGGGCGCTATCGCCCTCTGCACGGCGTGTGGTGCAGACCCATTGCACTGCCTCTGGCATCGAGACTGGCGAAGTGCCATACATTGAGGAGACTGGCCAAACAGACCTCGGGGCGCTGGAGAATATTCTGGACGATGAGGTCTGCTGCGTGGCCCTACAGCAGCCCAACTACTTTGGTATCGTCGAGGACATGGCCAGTGCCGCCGGGGCCGCTCATAATGTCGGTGCCCTGCTAATCTCAGCAGTGGAGCCGATTTCGCTCGGCGTCCTGAAGCCACCCGGCAACTACGGAGCTGACATCGCGGTCGGCGAAGGCCAACCCCTCGGGCTGGTGCCCGGCTTCGGTGGGCCGGTTCTGGGCCTGTTTGCTTGCAACAGGGAGCTTATGCGGCAAATGCCCGGACGTGTGGTGGGACAGACGGTGGACAGCGAAGGACGCGTGGGCTACTGCCTGACTCTGCAAGCTCGCGAGCAGCACATCCGACGTGACAAGGCCACCAGCAACATCTGTACTAACGAGGCGTTGTGCGCCCTGGCGGCGGGCGTCTACCTGGCGGCTCTAGGGCCCGACGGCCTACGGGAAGTGACGCGGCTGAGTATCCACAAAGCGCACTACTTGCGGGATCAATTGGCTGAACAGAGCGAGAATGTTCAGCAACGCTTCGGTGGCGCCTTCGTCAATGAATTTGTCCTGCGAGTGAGCCAACCAGTCTGCTCGCTCTTGGAGAGCCTCTGTGAGCAGGGTTTCCTTATTGGACCATCGTTAGGTAGAGAATATCCCGAGTTGGATGACTGCTTGCTGGTCGCGGTGACAGAGCAGCGGACGAAGCAGGACATTGAGGGGTTGGTAGCCGCTTTGAGTTCCTAGCGTTTCTCCATTCGTTTATTGGAGCACATCACACAGAAACAGGCAGTCTTTGCTGCAGCGCGGACTAACTATGGCCAGGAGACATGAACGAAATATGCAGCCTCAAACGCTTTTCGATATGTCTGATAGGGGCAAGCGGTGCACGCGTTTCCCCGAAAGTGACGTTCCAGTCAGTGAACCTTCAGACTTGCTCCCCGCCAACCAACTGCGCGACAAGCCGCCACTATTGCCCCGGGTGAGCGAACCCGAAATTGCCCGCCATTTCGCACGACTGGCGCAAGATAACTACAACGTTGACGCAGGATTCTATCCCTTGGGCTCGTGCACTATGAAGTACAACCCGAAAGTGCAGGAGCTTGTCGCCGCCATGCCTGGTTGGGCCCTTCTGCACCCCGATACGCCTTCCGAGTGTGTTCAGGGCGCGCTGAGAGTGATGTGGGAGCTTGAACAATGGCTGGCAGAGATCGGCGGAATGGACGTGGCTTCGCTACAGCCACCAGCCGGCGCCTCCGGCGAGTTTACCTGTCTGCGCATGTTCAAGGCCTACCACGATAGCCGAGGGGAGACACACCGCAACCGCATCCTGGTTCCCGACACCGCTCACGGCACCAATCCCGCCTCAGCAACGCGCTGTGGTTACCAGGCGACAGCTCTCAAATCCGCTGATGACGGACGCATAGACCTGGGGGAACTCGAGTCAGCTCTCAGCGAGAATGTGGCTGCCGTCATGCTAACTAACCCGAATACTCTCGGACTCTTCGAAACCGACATTCTGCAGGTCGCCGACTTGGTCCACTCAGTTGGCGGATTGCTGTATTGCGACGGAGCCAATATGAACGCCATTATGGGCTACGCGCGGCCCGGCGATATGGGCTTTGACGCGATGCACTTCAACTTGCACAAGACCTTTGCCACTCCCCACGGTGGAGGTGGACCTGGAGCCGGGCCTGTAGCAGTAAAGACCCATCTGGCTTCATTCCTACCAGTGCCGCGAGTCGTGGAACAAGGTGATAAGTTCGACTGGGACTGGAAGCAGCCGCAGTCTATTGGCAAGGTCCACGGTTACTACGGCAATTTCCTGATTGCCGTCCGGGCGTATGCTTACATTCTGAGTCTCGGGTCCGACGGACTGCGGCGCGCAAGCGAGGCAGCGGTGCTCAACGCCAATTACGTCATGGAGGCGTTGGCCGAGGCTTATGATTTACCCTATCCCGGCCCATGCATGCACGAGTGCGTCCTGTCGGCGCAGACGATCGCCAAAGAGACCGGTGTGCGGGCGGTGGACATCGCTAAGCGGCTGATAGACTACGGGCTGCACCCACCGACGATGTACTTCCCGCTGACTGTCAAAGAAGCGCTTATGATTGAGCCTACGGAGACGGAGAGCAAGGCAACGCTCGATTGCTTCATCGAGGCGATGACACAAATCGCCAGTGAAGCCCACATAAACCCTGACTTGCTTCACTCTGCACCGCACTCGACCCGCATTGGTCGCCTGGACGAGGTTAAGGCAGCTCGGGAGCTAGTACTCAGGTGGCAGAAGGAGAGGTGACCCAAGGGGTGATGCACCTGACCACACGGCGCAGCGGACCAGCCTTGCTGACTGCTGAGGTGATTCTGTCTGGTTGGCTAGCATCTTTGCGAAAAGCTGGTTTGTTGGTCATCTTCGTGCAGTATTGGACAACTCAGCATTATAAGGCTTTCGATGGTTGCTGTTGTGCTCTGGCTTTGCCCCTGCAAACGAGTCCAGAGTTGATCTTAGTGCTTTAAGTATCTGAATGTGAAGGAGGTCGTAGGGACGAGCGCGAAAGAGCATCGTGCGAAGTAGATCATCAACAAGCTGGAGGAAGATGAGGGATGCGCGGCGGGACCGTCAATGCACTGCAACAAGATTAAACCAGCCAGAGCACTTATTTGAAGCCCATTCGAAGCGGATACGGTCCAGGTGTAGGACTAGCATAGCAACTGGTCCCACCCCTGGGGGCAGGCCCCGGGGGGGGTATACAATACTACCAGAAGGTTAGTAGTTATTAAGGTGGCTTTGGAATTGGAACTGTCTCTAGCTATCGTATACCCGATAGATTCATGAGAGGAGAAGCAGATATGTCAGTTGATTCCAGTATGGCGTTACCTAAGGAAGTCATATTCAGTGTAGGATTGGTAGTGTGTATTTTTCTGCTAGGGGTTTATGGCACATGGGGTTATGGGGCGGAACTGCCTGAGGCCCAGACACCAGCAGACCAACACGCTCTACGGCGGGAAAAGGCCCTCAAAGAAGCTGAGGCTGCCAGAAAGAACATTGAGGCAACCAGTTGGAACATTGGGAGGTGCATTCAACTCGGTTACTGGCAGCAGTTAAAATATCACCAGGCGTGCCTGGCAGTTGAAGAAGAAGTAATAAAGCGCTGGGAGCTTGATGGCAAGATTGCCACACTTGCCGAATCAGGCAAGCCTGTTCCCGAAGCGATGGCCCGGGAGCTTGAGGTCCTCGAGAGGAACGACGCCATTAGAACACTGGTGGCCGAGACCCTGGGACAGATAATGACATTGCGACATTACCAAGAAATAGGTGATGCCGCGAAAGTGACCGAGTTAGAAAATGAGCTTGGCGAGGTACGGGCGAGGCTATCTGAGTTGACGGAAGTGTCTGTTTACTCGGCAACAGAAAAGTGGGCGGATGCACAGGAAAGGATTACGAGCGTTCAAAAGCCCTATGGCTGGCACGTGGCGAAGCTGACCTTGCTCAGAGACTTGATTCATCGGACGCAGCGCCTTCGCTTCTATCTCACCAATGCGGTGGGGGCCGGCGATCAAGAACAGCGACTGGCGGCAATGGTGCCTGCTGGCTCGCATATAGAGGGCATTGTTCAGAGGTCTTTTGCCTTCTATCCCGCCGGACATCAATGGCCCGTCCGCACAAATGACTTTCCGGGACCGGGGCCATTCGGGCAGCAGTTGAAGAGAATTGAATACGAGACCCAGCGGTTCCAGGAACTCTACGGGGATTGCTATTTCGGGCAAAAGATACAGCCGCTCCTGCTGCAGGCAGAACTTGCCGCGCAACTTGAATCTCAAACGATTGAGCTGCCCCAGCGCTTGCAGGCGCTGAATGAGAGCCGGGATGCGCTGGAGGAAGACGTGCTGCGTTTCCTGGCCGATTTTGATAAAGATGATAAGTTCACCTCGCTGGGCATACCCTACCGCGACCCTGATATGCGCATAGAACCCGATGGCCAAACATCGCAGCTCGTGTTTTTTACGTCTCCAGAGGGCTTGCTAGGTGAAGCGAATTCCGATGCGCTGTGCCTTGATGGTGCCGATGGCCTATGGCATTTGTGGAGCACTGGTCGCACTCTCAAAGCGCAAGGTGTTTTCGGCGAGGTGCCGGATTCCTTTACGTACAGGACCGCGCTCCTCCGCGAGCGGGGCTATTTCTTCAAGCAGCCGATAGCAGTCAACACGCTCCACGGAGGAACACCAGTTGCCCACGCATCTTTCCTTGATGAACATAAGGATGACCCGGATATTCTGATGGCAGTCCCGGGGGGCGGCCGCAGCGGAGTAGACGGCCGTTTCCTGAACTTCTGGCATCCGGCGGTCCGGGAGATGCTCGGAGCAAATCTGCGAGCGATCGCAGGATATTGTAAGAAGCAGCCTGGATTTCTGTTCTACGACAAGTTGATCTGGGAAGCTAATCCGCAACTGAGAGGGCCGGGCTGGCAGATAGGCTATAACAACCGATACGCCCTGGCCGCTTTTCGAGAATATCTCAAGCAAAAGTTTGGCAGCATCGAACGGCTGAACGAGCGATGGCGCAGCGCCTATGATAGCTTTGAGGCGATTCAACTACCTGACCATAGCTTGCTCGGACAGCCTCGGCTCAGGACGCCCCTTATCTATGAGTTTGAGGCGTTCCAACAGTGGTCCTGGGTGGAGCATCTAAAGATGTGTGCCGAGACCGTTCGTCAGGAGGATCCGCATCATCCGATCTTATCCGAAGTCAGAATAGGAAGCGCATATTTGCAGGCCCAGCTTCCGGTGCAGTATCTGGATTCTCACTGTAACAATGCTGTGAACAACTATGCCAGCAATCATTGGCTGTATGACCTGTGCCTACATACAGGCAAACTGCCGGCTGAAGATGAGTACATCTGGACCTACCCGCGCACGCAGACCCTGAATAAGGAGCAGGATGTTCGGGTACACGGCACATTGAGTGTCTGGCGGAAGATGGTCTGGGGCTATAAGGCACTTAATGTCTTCGGCTCTTTTAACTACTGGGAGTACAATCACGGCTTAACCGACGAACGGTATACCGTACTCCAATCGCGCATGACGCCCGGGATTGAAATGAGCTTGCTTCGCGAAGCAGCTACGGCTATCACTTTGGGCAAGAAGCGCGCCCGCGAGTTTTGGCCGATCTTGAGCAGGACCGAGGTTGCACAGCCCAGCGTTGGCCTGGTAGCAGATTCTCCTGAGGTGAAGTGGGACCAGATACTCACGTCTCACGACTACGATTTTCGCTACCTTTCCCAGCAACTCATCGTCGATAAGCCCCAGGTACTGAGTCCTTACAGACTGCTGATCCTACCCTTGATCGGGCGAGATCCAGCCCACATCCACCTTTGGCCTGGCTACGCCAATCCTGATGGCCTGGATGCTGCGTTGTTGAAGTGGGTCCAGTCAGGAGGGACGCTGATATGTTCCGGGATACCGGGAATGTATGACAAGTATGGTTTCGAGAGCGACCGCCTGATGGAACGCATCTTTGGCGAAGAAATTACATACCAAACTACTGATGGTTCGGTGCCGATTTGGAATGAATATCAGACCTGGAATATCCAGGTTTCACGGCAAGACAGCCCTGTCACGATTGAGTTGAGCCAGGAGGGTAGACCGGCTCTGATATCGGCTCGGTTTGGCAAAGGAATGGTGCTGGTCAGCACTGAGCCGTTGTTAGGCAGCAAGCTGATTCACCGCAGGATGCAGGATATTCTGTTTGCCTATATGGACCGTGCGGCAGGCTTGCCCACGGCTTCAAGCGACCGGCATCGCTTTGAGGTGATCATGCGGGAGGATAGCAATGGCCAGCGCTACCTCTTTATCATCAACCCCGGCATTGATCAACGGGTGGAGGATCTGGTGGTGGTCAAGGGCGAGTACCGGCAGGTTATAGACCTGGGAATCAGTTCAATCTGCGCCATCCCCTTGATTCCGCGTGAGCCAGTTGTCGTCAAGAGCCGTGACTATACGACGGAATATCAATCGGCCCCGGGCACCACTTCGTTCTTCATGCGACTGCAGCCCGGCGAGGGGACGGTGCTCAAGCTAATACCATAGCCATTGCCGGCTGGTTCATTGACACCCCAACTACAACGGCGAGAGCTTCTTCGTGCGCCACGCCTACTTCACCGGCGCCGGCCAGCCCGAAGGCACAGTTACTGTTGACGAACTGGAAGTCTATGTGTATGTACAGCAGGCGTAAAGCACTTGGAAAGGATTACCCAAACGAAAGGACAATATAAGCCATGAACATTTGGAAGCAGACAAAGCCTACAATATTGGCTGTATCGTTACTAATCGCCGGAGTGCTGTTAGGAGGTACAACCTGTATGAACGCAGCAGAATTTCCCAACAATGAGCGCCGTATTCTGCACTACGATGACGATCTCATAGAATCGTCATTTATGCACTCCACGAGTGATCCTGAGGAGCTGAAAGCCATCTTGGAACAGTGGATAGATGAGCTGGCTGATGCAGGAGTGGATACCGTGTCGACGGTCACGTTCCAAAGCTTCTTCTACATCCCGGGGGGTTCCACGGTTTTACCAGAGCAGGGGCCCTGGACGCCTGGTTATGTAAACATGGCCAAGGGTGGCTATGATCCCACAGATGTTTATATAGACCGCTGCCATTACAATGGCATGGAATATATCGCTGCCTTCCGGATGAATGACCGACATTCTGGGTCGGCCGTGGGTCGGTTTATCACTGACCACCCGGAATGGCAGTTAAAGGGGGTAGGAGGAGGCCCCCCGGTAGACTATGCCTACGAACCGGTACGCCAGAAGATATTGGAGTTTATCGAGGAGCTGCTGGCCGACCACGACGTAGACGGCATAGAGTTTGACTGGATGCGCTGGTGCCATATGTTCGAGCCAGGCACGGGCGAGCAGAACGCGCATTTACTGACGGATTTCACCCGCAAGACTCGTGAATTATTGGATGCCGCGGCCCAGCGACGGGGCCGCAGTCGGCTTCTCCTGGGGGTGCGGGTGCCCCAGACGCTGGAGGAATGTGACTATCTGGGCTTTGAGCTGGCAACCTGGATTAAAGAGGGGCTGGTAGATTACGTGGTGCCCTCCGACTTCATGTACACCGACTTCAACATCAAGGTTGAAGAGTTTGTCAAGCTAACCGAGGGCACCGACTGCAAGATCTACCCGGCGGTTCACCCTCAGCTCTGCAGGGATGGGGGTGCGCGGCGCGCGACGTTGGCTGACTATCGGGCCGCCGCCCAGAATTTCTATGCTTACGGGGCTGCTGGACTGCAGACTTATAATTATAGCCTGGCGGAACTGGGGTATCTGCCGCAACTGCGCGATCCCCAGACGATCAGCCAGGGTGACCGTCACTACCGGTTCTATCCACTGTGGCCAGACTATACTGTGACTTACGGAACACGTGACGTCAAAGATGGCCGACCTGTGCTCGACCGTAGCGAGGCGGACCCGCAGGGCAGTCAGCAGTTCCGCGTAGCTGAGGACCTGAGCAACCGCAAGCTGCGAGCCACATTGCAGTTCAAGGCGGTGGGCCTGGCTGAAAACGAGGCTCTGGAAATCCAGCTCAATGGTACCCGGGTCGCCGATAAAGACATTAGGCGCCTCTTTGATGCTGATGGGCAGAACGAGGAGCAGGGCCGCGTGCTGGCTCCCTTCTATTTGTACATCATAGACATCCCGCGGGGAATGGCCGAGCCGCTGATCATCAATGGTGATAACGAGCTGACGGTTCGCCTCATATCCACGGAAGGCCAGAGCGAAGGCACAGTTACCATTGACGAACTGGAAGTCTATGTGTATGTACAGCAGGCGTAAAGCACTTAGAGATGATTATCGAAATGAAAGGACAGGATAAGCCATGAACATTTGCAAGCAGACAAAGCCTACAATATTGGCTGTATCCTTACTAATCGCTGGAGTGCTATTAGGAGGTACAACCTGTATGAACGCAGCAGAATTTCCCAACAATGAGCGCCGTATTCTGACCAACTTTGACGAACAGATGCTATTCGTCGAGTTTTCCCAGGACACGAGTGATCCTGAGGAGATAAAGGCCACATTCGAACAGTGCGTAGATGAGCTGGCTGAGGCGGGAGTGGATACCTTGTCGCTGGTCACGTTTGTGCGATTCATGGCAACGCCGCCCTCCAAGGTTATTCCAGAGGTGTTTCCTTGGTGCAGGTCATACGAATTCCTGTCCCAGGCGGGCTATGATCCAATAGACATTGTGATAGACCGCTGTCACCAACAGGGAATGGAGTTCATCGCGTGCTTGCGAATGAATGACCGACATTCCACTGCAATTCCCTACGGTCAGTTTATCCATGAACACCCGGAATGGCAGTTAACGGGGCTGGGAGGCGGCCCGCCCGGCATGGACTACACCTACGAACCGGTACGCCAGAAGATACTGGCCTATATTGAGGAACTGCTGGCGTCTCACGACGTAGACGGCCTAGAGTTCGACTGGATGCGCTGGTGCCACATGTTCGTGAGGGGTGAGGGTGAGCAGAATGCGCATTTGCTGACGGATTTCACCCGCAAGACGCGTGAGTTATTGGATGCAGCGGCCCAGCGGCGGGGCCGTAGCCGGCTCCCCCTGGGGGTGCGGGTGCCCCAGACGCTGGAGGAATGTGATTATCTGGGCTTTGATCTGGCGAGCTGGATTAAAGAGGGACTGGTAGATTACGTAGTACCCAGTGACTTCCTTCTCCTCGACGTCAATATCAAGGTTGAAGAGTTTGTCAAGCTAACCGAGGGCACCGACTGCAAAGTCTACCCAGCGATTTTCCCCTGGCCCTGCGGTGATCGGGTGCGGGTGGTAACGTTGGCTCAATACCGGGCTGCCGCGCAGAATTTCTATGCTTACGGGGCTGATGGACTGCAGACTTATAATTACCAGGTACACTGGCAACGACGGACAGATGATGGTCCCGATCCGCACCGGTGGCTTACTTTTGCCTGGATGTGGCCAAAGGCACTGGGCTATTTCCGAGAGCTGCGCGATCTCGCGACGGTCAGCCAGGGTGACCGCCACTACCTGTTCTATCCCCTAGCGCCCAATAGGGCGAGCACTTTTGGAGTAAAGGATGATCGCATAGTGCTGGACCGCGCGCAGTCGGCTGCGCCGGGCAGCCAGCTGTTTCGGGTAACTGAGGACTTGAGCAATCCTAAGCTGCAAGCCACGTTGCTGTTCAAGGCGGTTGACATGACCAGAGAGGAGTCTTTACAGATCTGGCTAAATGGTACCCGGGTCCTGTCGAAACAGATTACTCGCCGCTTTCAAAAAACAGGGCAGAACGAGTGGCAGGGCCGCGAGCTGGCTCC
>JAUVZM010000009.1 GCA_030602615.1 bacterium | reverse complement strand
CCTGTCTCCGTCGCCGGCTTGCTGCCGGTAGTGTATGACTTGCTGGTTGCTGACCTTACTGCCAATCTGGCTTTGCGAGATACCCTCCCTTCTTCGCCCGGTTTCGATGGGCAGCGCAACCAGTTACTGAGAGCATCACAGGCACAATAATGCTGCCTGCGACTGTGAAAATTGTAGCACATCGACCGACAGATGTCAAGCGGATTGATGATAAGAGTGTGGCAGCCGGGCTGCGCCCGGTAATGCCCACCGTCACCGTTGTTTGCTCAGCATAGAGGAACTTACGTGACGCGAAGGAATAGTGTAGTATATAATACAGTCAGAAGCATATACATCGCAGAAGGGACGGGGAGCGATGGCAAAGACAGCTAAAGACATTATGACTACGGATCTGATAACCACCACCTCGTCGGCCACCGTTGCGCAGGTCGCCCGTGTGCTTGCCCGTAATAAGATCAGTGGAATGCCGGTAGTGGAGGAGGGGACGGCGATTGGGGTGATCAGCGAGGCCGACATTCTCACTGCACACGGGAATACCACGATAGATTGGATTATGAGTAGTGATGTCGTTTCGGTGCGGCCGGATACACCGGTGACTGAGATCGCCGATATACTGAAAGCACAACACATCAAGAGGGTACTGGTGATTGAGGGATCAGGTGCTCTGGTAGGGATTGTCAGTCGCGCCGACGTTATAGCAGGTATGGCTTTTGAGTGAGGCACAGTGGGGCCGTCTGCCAAGGGTCATTGCTTTGCAGGAAGTAGTTAGCAGAGAGCGAATATGGTAATAAGAGGTGATGAGGATGACATTGTGCCGGCGTGTATGCGCGATGGTAGTGATTGCATTGACCGCCCTGTCACTGGGCTACGCTGAAGAAGTTGACCTGCTGCAGGCTCTGCAGCGGGGAGATGTGTGGGCGCAGTTCCGCGGCTGGGGTCAGGGCGCAGTACGAGGGACGATCGGCCGGTCAGCTTACGGCCCCCAGCAGTTGTCAATTGGGCCGGGTACGCAGCTTCAAGCGCAGCGGGGAGGAGTGCAGGGCATGATGACTCTGGGGCAGACTCGTGTGGATCTGCGGGGCCAATCCTTGGCTCAGGTAACCATACCGGCCGTCTGTACGAACCTGGGCTGGCGTACCCCCACCGCTGCCGATATTATGGTACCAGCCAGGCACCCCAACACCAGGCTGGCCAGCGTGGCTGCGGCGGCCAGCCAGCGTCGGGTCGCACCTCCCGTTGCCCAATTAGCGACTTGGGCGGTGGCCAACAATCCGCGACGGGCCGACATTGAGCGCTATCTGAATGAGGTGGTTGCCGGTGTCCAGGCCCCGCCGCAATTGGAGAAGAGCCGATTGCTCCTGCAAGCTGCTGACCTGCTGCGCGCTGCCAAGCTAAAACCCGGGGAATTTCGTATGTTTCAATAGCACACAACGGCCTGCGCGGCGGCGATTAGCGCTGCTCGGCTTCCCCGGTCATTGGCACGAACCTCACCGGCAGCACCGCGGTCTTGTGGATAGCCCCTGCTTGCTTTTCCAGCAGATAGAGGTTCTGGACTCCACGCTCGGGGCCAACCGGTATGACCATGTGACCACCCTCGACCAGTTGCTCCTGCAGAGGCTGGGGGATCTCTTCAGGAGCGCAGGTCACGATAATTCCGTCAAAAGGGGCATATTCGGGCCAGCCCTGATATCCGTCGCCGCACCGCACAGTGACATTGTCATATCCCAGTTCTTTCAGGCGTTTTTCGGCACTTTCGGCCAGCGGCGCCAGAATTTCGATGGTGTAAACGTGCTTGACCAGGTGAGCCAGGACTGCTGCCTGGTAGCCCGAACCGGTCCCCACCTCCAGGACTACATCCTCAGACTGAGGGTCGAGCAATTCCGTCATCTTCGCCACGACGCCCGGCGCCGAGATGGTCTGATCCTCGCCGATGGGCAGGGGGGTGTCGTAGTATGCCAAGTGGCGAACCTGCTCAGGCACAAACAGATGCCGCCGGGTCGCCTTCATCGCGGCAATAACAGCCTGCGACTGCACCATGCCCTGTCCCTGGAGCTGTTTGACCATCTGCTCCCGCATCTGCTCGTAGTCGAGTTCAGTTTGCGCGGTTTGGGGGCTGGGCGGGGCAGGCAACCGTGGTGGCAGCTTTTTGTCTTTGTCGCAGCCGGCCAGCCCACTGGCCAGCATTGCCCCCAGCACGAGAATTGTTCCGATTTTGGTGGTCCTGATTGAAGCTAGCATATCTCATCACTCCCGTCGTACTGACTGGTTCTACTGCCTGGAGTTGTGGTCGAGCGGCCGGGCCGGGACGCCGACGACGGTAAGGTCAGCAGGCACGTCCCGGGTTACCACTGCGCCAGCCCATTTGAAGGGGATGGCGGCCAGACGCTGATTTGCGCGACAGGACATCAAGGCCGAGCGGGCAACGCAACTGGTGGGCGCGCAGGAGCTGCTCGTCGGTGAGGATGTCGCTGGCTGGCCCAACAGCAACAATCTCGCCGGAATCGATAATCGCGACCCGGTCGGATAGCTGCCACGCAAGCTCCATATCGTGAGTTGCTATTACTTTGGTGAGCGGCTGGGCACTTATTAGCCTGATAAATCCTTCCCTACCGGCTGGATCCAGGCCTCCAGTAGGCTCGTCCAGGGCCAGAATGTCACAGTCCATCACCAATACCGTTGCCAAAGCTACTCGCTTCTTTTGCCCCAGACTAAGATGATGGGGAGCATGAGCTTCGTACCCTTCCATGCCGACTGCCTCCAAAGTCTCCTGTACCAGACGACGCACTACCGGCTCGTCCCGCCCCGAATTCAGTGGGCCAAAGGCTACATCACCAAAGACTGTCGGCATGAAGAGCTGATCATTGGGGTCCTCAAACACCAGTCCGACCTTCCGCCGTACTTGATCCAGGTTCTTGCGAGTCAGCCTCTCACCCAAAACCTCCACGATACCGTCGCCACGCAAAGTACCGTTAAGGTGCAGCAAGAGCGTGGATTTGCCTGCCCCGTTAGGCCCGACCAGCCCTAGTGTCTCTCCCCTGGCAATCTCTAGCGATACTCCTCGGAGAGCCTGGCTGCCATCCGGATAAGAGTAGCTAAGATTTGCGACTTTGATAGCGGTCATTTTCACCATAGGGTCAAGGTGGCTGTCGCGGCGACGAATAACAGTGTAACTACGGCGTCTCGCCACGCAAAGTGGTTACGGGTAACAACTGGCAAAGTGCCATCAAATCCACGCGCAGCCATCGCCTGGCCAACTCGTTCGGCGCGCTCATAACTGCGCAGGAATAACGAGCCTACTATGGCCCCGGCTATCTTGGCTCTACGAAGCAGGCCTCGGCCTGGACCACGAGCATCGCGCGCCTGCATCATCCGCCGTGCTTCATCTCGCAGAATCAGCAAGTACCGGACAGTGAGCGAGAGGATCGTCACAAGAAGCCCCGGAAACCTGAGCTGTCGGAGCGTGGCCAACAGCTCTTCCGGTGGCGTAGTCTCGCCCAGCAGGCTGAGCGCCGCTATGCAGACAACAGCCTTGACAACTACCGCCTGGAAAATCATAAGCCCGGCTTCACTAATGACCAGCCCCCCCGGCAGCATCGCTATCTGGCGACCACCGTGATTCAAGAAGGGGATCGAGAATGCCGCAATCAGCACAAACGGCAGTGCCAGTGCCACCCGATTGGCCAAAGTCAGCAGCGGGATTCGGGCTGCTAGCCAGAGGGAAAGCACTATGCCTGCAAGCAATAGCAGCCGGGGTAAGCCGCTGGGAGGCAGTGCCACCACGCACACGATAAACACCACGCAGCACACTACCTTGCTGACCGGACTAAGCCGTCGCAAGAGGCTGCGGGGCGGATTGTCGGTACTCAAGTTAAGTGTCATGCAGACTCATCAGAACGGGCCAAGGCTTTGCCCAAGCCGTACAGCAAAGCAAAAACTAGCAGAGCGCCTATTAGCCCGGCGATGGCAGTGGCCAGCCCTTCACTGGTTATCCCGGGGAACACATAGTCAGGCATGGGCGCGCTGACTGCTGCAGGGCCTTCAGCCCGGGCCGCGAAGCCAAGCCTCTCGGCAACCCTTTCCAGGCCATCCGGCCAGGGGCTGGCAAAAGGAGACAAGACCGCGGCAACGACGAGACACACGACCAAAGCCCAATGCCACCATTTCATTTCTGTTGTGCCACCTCCGCTGGCTCAAGTGCTGGCCAGATGTCCGGCCGGCTGCGGCTCACCAGGGCTAACGCAGCGACAGTGATAACCCCTTCTCCTACTCCGATCAGCGCGTGGACGCCGAGCATCGCCGGCAGGACTACTTGGGGAGCCGCAGTGCCGGAGATGATTAGCTCCCAGCAGCACAGGAACGCTCCGGCCATCACTGCCACCCAGGCCGCCAAAAACGACGCCACGTATCGAACGCGCACACGCCGGCTGACTTTGCCGACACTCGCGTACGTGGCATAGCCCAATAGAACTCCCATCAGCCCCATATTCAGTACATTAGCTCCCAGGGCCAAAGCTCCTCCATCCTGGAATACGAAACATTGGATAACCAGTACAGCCGTCATCACGAGTACCGCTGCCCAAGGGCCCAGTAGGATTGCGGCCAACGCAGCTCCCAGCAGATGTCCTGAAGTGCCACCGGCTACCGGGAAGTTGATCATCTGAGCAGCAAAGACGAATGCACCGGCCACGCCCATTACTGGGATCTTCTCCGGATCCACTCGTCTTCTAAGTGCATAGGAAGCATAACCGACTGCGCCCGCCGCGATAGCCCCCGCCGCAACAGATGTCTGTAAGTCCAAGAAGCCATCGGGAATGTGCACTGCCACCACTTCCTTTGTTTCCCCGTGGTTGCGAGAATTACTGCGACCACGCTATCGCACAGCTAATATTGAAGTACCAGTTGTCTTCTTCCTCGCCGTCATTAGCAAATATGCGAGCTGCAGCTACTGCGACGGTGTCCGAGATCTCCCAGCTCAAGCCAAGCGAAGTAGTCCCGGCATTGCCGCTCACGTAATCACCACACGCAGCCAGTCCCGGACCTAAGCTCGACTCCACGCCAAAGATCCAGCTAGTGTGATGCTCAAGGCGAATGGCTCCCGTGTGCAGCCGTACGCTACCTGCATCTCTGGACAGAGCTAAGTACGGCTCGGCGGTGCTATCTCTGCCCACGCCTTGCAGCCCCACGGCCACGGTAGGGCAGCGGAGCGTTTCATTCATCATAATCCACTTGGCATTCAGCCACGGTCCCTCGCTGCTGTTTACACAAGTGTCGATCCCGGCCTCTAGGCTTTGGGGCAGGCCGATCTGCAGCAGCGCAAATCTATCACAATCGCCACCAAAGGGCACACGCCTGCCTTCGGCCTCAAACTCCAGACTCCCGGTTGCGGGGGCAAGCACGTCAGCGGTCGGGATGACGGTGAGGCCAGTAGGGCCTGCCCAAATAGGTGAAAGGCTGACGATTAGCAATACTGCCACTGAGCTGTATCTGGCTACTTTCGATGTCATGCAAATTTCTCCAACACACGAATGGTAACACGATTATGGAGATTGTAACACACAGTCGGCCGGTTGTCAAGTGTGTGTCATCTGTGGTGGCATTGCGTAGCAGAGGTTTTGGTAATCGGCAAACAACTATGACTTATGCTCCAGCGGCCGGGCCGGGACGCCGACGACGGTAAGGTCAGCAGGCACGTCCCGGATTACCACTGCGCCAGCCCCTACTATTACCCCTTCGCCCACCCTGACTTCGGGCAGGAGCGTGCAGCCAGCTCCCAGGAAGGCCCCGTCCACGGCTTCGACATCAACGGCGATTTCCTCATGGTGACTGGTACGTAGGGGTAATCTTCTTTGGTGGGCACCATGCCCGTGAGGGCGGCATTAATGATCACTGGTTTGCTGGCAAGCACGTCGTTTCCCACTATAAGATCCTCTCCGGTAGCCCCTCACAATAAGACATCCACAGCGGCCGCGGCACTATTATTCTATGGCTGCTAGCCTGATATTGCAACTCCAAGAATGCGGCATATTTCCTGTTTTCTTCATTGTGGCTGTTTCTCCTGCCTGGAATATGGCAATACCGTGGATGTTGACAACTGGCCGGGGTCGCAATTCTGGCTGTGGTTAGAAGGATGTTTTCGTATTAGCAGCGAACTGTGGCGGTGTCGCGATGGGGGAGAAGCCGCCGGTTACTCTGCTGTATCGCCGAAGTTCGCCCCTATTGCTTCCTCAATGTTTTCGGACGTGAGCAGGTCAAACAGTTCAGCAAAGCCCACCCCAATGACCGTACAACCCCAGGTGAGCCCCTGCAAAGCAGTGTAGCCAGCGCCCAACAGGATATCGGTATTCGCAAAGACCGGCTCAGGATCAAGTGTCGCCCCGGGGAGTTGTCAGTTTTTGAGTGAACAATAACCGCTATTAAACCGTCAATATGAACGATGCTTACACTAGGACGATAAAAGACCTTGACAGCATTTGACTAAAGGTGTATAATAAAGCCAGTGAAATTGGGCAGGCAAGCTGTTTTCGCCTGCCGTAGTATGTATTATTCAAACAAGGAGTGAATTGCAGTGGCAAAAGCTATAGGTATTGACCTGGGTACGACCAACTCGTGTGTGGCGGTGCTGGAGGCAGGTGAGCCGCAGGTCATCATTAATCCCGAGGGTGCCCGGGTGACCCCTTCAGTGGTCTCGTTGTCCCAGAGTGGCGAGCGGCTGGTCGGTCAGTCGGCCAAGCGCCAGATGGTGCTCAACCCTGATCGCACGGTGGCCTCGGTAAAGCGGGAGATGGGAAGCCGCAAAACCCACACCATTGACGGAAAAGACTACACGCCCGAGCAGATCTCGGGGATGGTTCTGCAGAAGCTGAAGAATGATGCTGAAGAGTATCTGGGCGAGGAAGTCAAAGACGCGGTCGTCACAGTACCCGCCTATTTTAACGATGACCAGCGTACTGCTACCAAGCAGGCCGGCGAGATTGCCGGACTCAATGTGCTGCGGATAATCAACGAGCCGACCGCCGCCGCCCTGGCCTACGGGCGCGGTATGAGCCCGGGCGAGAAGACCATTCTGGTCTTCGACCTGGGCGGTGGCACCTTCGATGTCTCCGTCCTCGACGTGGAGATCACCGGCGATGACGAGCGTGATACTTATCACGTGCTGTCCACCTCCGGTGATACCCAGCTTGGTGGTGACGACTTTGACCAGCGCCTGGTTGACTACATCGCTGACGATTTCAAGAAGGATACCGGCATTGACCTGCGCCAGGACCGCCAGGCACTGCAACGGCTCAGGGAAGCCGCTGAGAAGGCTAAGTGTGAGCTGTCTACCATGCTGCAAACTAACATTAGCCTGCCCTTCATCACCTCGGTGGAGGGCGAAGGTCCCAAGCACCTGGAGATGACTGTCACTCGCGCCAAGCTGGAGGAGCTAATTGGCGACCTGATACGGAAGACCGAGGTTGCGGTGAGAGACGCTATGGACGAGGCCGGCGTCGGCAAGGGCGAGCTTGACGAGGTTATCCTGGTGGGCGGCTCCACTCGCATCCCCATGGTGCAGACTCTCGTTAGGCAACTGACGGGCGCCGAGCCGCGCAAGGATATCAATCCTGATGAGGTGGTCGCCTGCGGGGCTGCCATTCAGGCGGCTGTGCTCACCGACGAAGCCCAGGACATCGTGCTTATGGACGTCACCCCACTGAGTCTCGGTGTTGAGACGTTGGGTGATGTGATGGACGCGGCAATTCCGCGCAACACTAATATTCCCACCCAGGAGTCGCGCATATACTCCACGGCGTCGGATATGCAGACCAGCGTGGAGATTAACGTACTGCAGGGCGAGCGGGCGCGGGCCAGTCAGAATAAGTCACTGGGCAGGTTCCATCTGACCGGCGTTCCGCCGGCCCCCCGCGGCATTCCGCAGATCGAAGTGAGCTTCGATATTGACGCCAACGGTATCCTCCACGTCAGCGCTCAGGACAAGGCTACCGGCAAGGAGCAGGATATCACCATCACCGGCTCGGGTCAGCTCTCCGATGACCAGGTCCAGGACATGGTCGAGGAATCCAAGCAGCACGCCGAAGAAGATGAGACATTCCGCAAGCTGGTGGAGGCCCGCAACCAGGGTGATCAGTTGGCCTATCAGCTCGAACACACGCTCGAGGAGCTGGGCGAGAAAGTCCCGGAGAGCGACGCGCAGAATATTCGGGAGAAGATCGAAGCACTGCGCGAGGCCACCAAGGGCGACGATGCTGATGCCATCCGCCAGGCCATTGACGACGCTAACCAGGCCTTCTCTGCGGTCTCCCAGCAGATGTACGAGCAGGCCGCTGCTGCCGAGCAGCAGGCCGAGCAGGCTCAACAGGCCGAAGGCACGACCGGCGGCCCCGCTGGCGCTGCTGAGGCCGGCGGCGATGACGATGTCATTGACGCCGAGTTCGAAGCGACGGACGAAGAGTAGGCGAGAGGTAAACAGGGGCCGGGGCAACTCGGCCCCTGTTGAATTGTCGGCAAGCCGAGGTGAATAGCACCATGAAGGAAACATTTCCTGGCTACTATCGTCCGACCGAGACGGAGTTTCAAGATTTGTGGGATAATTGCTTGTTTGTGCTGGATGCCAACGTGCTCCTGAATCTCTATCAGTACTCCGTCGCCACGCGAGAAGAGCTCTTGAGCTTGTTAGGAGAACTCTCGGACCGCCTTTGGGTCCCACATCAGGCTGGGTTAGAGTACCAGCGGAATCGGCTCAAGAAAATTGATGAACTAGTGCAGCTGTACCAACAAAGGCGCGAGAACCTTAAGACTCATCTGAAGGAAGTCGACGATCAACTACGCCCTGGCGCGCGACATCCATTTGTGAATGCCGAACTACTCGATCGCATGACCGCCATAGTACACGAGATTGATGAGGAGCTAGCGGAGAAGCAAGAGGAATGTCGGACATTCTTGGACGATGACCCTGTGAGGCCCGACATCACTGTCTTACTCGATGGAAAAGTGGGCTCGCCTTACGCCGATTCGAGACAGCGCGAAATCTACAATGAAGGGAAGCAAAGGTATGAGGAAAGGACTCCGCCCGGGTATGCCGACTCGAACAAAGCACCTGCAGAGAAAGGACCGCCAGACCAATACGGGGATCTAGTATTGTGGTATCAGGTGATTGATGAGGCTAAGGAGCAGAATAAGCCCGTCATCCTTGTCACTGATGATCGCAAAGAGGATTGGTGGGAGAAACACCACGGAAAGACTATGGGCCCGCGTCCCAAACTGATTCAAGAGATGAAATCCAAAGCCGGTGTCTCATTCTATATGTACTCAGCCGATCAGTTCATGAAGTACGCGAGGGCATACACTCAACGGCAAGTTAAAGAAGAGGCGATTGAGGAGGTTAGAAGCATAAGAGAGCTTGATGAGAAGCACGAGAGAAGGGCGAAAGCAGGGCCGCTTACGCTTTCGCCCCTATTGCAGGCGGTCGCGCGCCAGACAGTCTCTGCGGAGCAACTAGCGCGAATGGCCCTCCCTGCGGAGCAACTAGCGCGAATGGCGGGAGTCCCTCGGGAGCAAATAGCGCGCTCTGTGCAGGAATTGGCGCGAATGGTGCGGTCTCCCGAAGACATAAAGGTGTTCATCGACGCAGCCAAGTACCAGAAGGCCATGATGGATCAAATTGGATTGTCGGCCGAACACATAAAGGCGTTCACGGACGCAGTCAAGTACCAGAAAGCCATGATGGATCAAATCGGATTGTCGGCCGAACACATAAAGGCGCTCACGGACGCAGTCAACTACCAGAAAGCCATGATGGGTGGACTGAGGCACCTGGGGGGACAAGCTGAAACCAAGGAGGCATCGGAAGATGCTATCGTGGAGGGAAGTGAACCAAGCTCCTCCAGTGATGGTGCGAGTTTCTTGGGTTTGGAGTCTGAAGAGGAAGCAGACGGAGACGACATGGAGTCTGAAAGCGAAGACGAGTAGTGCGGACTCGCCACTTGCGTACCTGATACCGAGACTCGCTGACAGGATGGCTCAATGAGACAGGATGTTGACTTCTACGAGGTGCTCGAGGTTGACCGGAGTGCCTCGCAGAAAGAGATAAAAAAGGCCTATCGCAAGCAGGCTCGCAAGCATCATCCGGATGTTAATCCCGGTGACGAGGCCGCTGAGCAGAAGTACAAGGAAATCAGCCAGGCCTACGAGGTGCTCTCCGACGCGGAGAAGCGCCAGCAGTACGACCGCTTCGGGCGGCAGTGGCAGCAGGCCCAGGCTGCCGGGCAGCACGGTGCCCAGGACTTTCGCTCTTTCGTATATCAGCAGGGCGGCCCGGGCACATTTGCTGACATTTTCGGCGAGATTTTCGGCGAGATGGGCTTTGATATAGGCCGACGGCGCAGCCGCCAGGCCCAGCACCAGCCTCAGCGCGGGCAGGACATTCAACAGAAGATGCCGGTGGCTTTTGCGGAGGCGATGAAAGGTGCCGACAAGACTCTCGCACTGACCATCGCCGACCGCTGCCCCGAATGTGACGGGCTTGGCGGCAAGGCCAGCACCTGCCCGACCTGTGGGGGTAGCGGCGTCAGCCAGCAGGCCGGCGGGATATTGGGATTTGCCTCCCCCTGTCCGCAGTGCCAGGGCTCCGGCGAGATAATCACCGAGAGCTGCTCAAAATGCCGGGGTGGTGGTGAGGTGACTCGCACCCGCAATATCAGCGTCAAGGTCCCTCCGGGGGTGAAGTCCGGTCACAAGCTGCGCCTGGCCGGCGAAGGTGGCCGGGGCTTCCGGGCCGGGCCTGGGGGCGATTTGATTCTGGAAGTCCGAGTCCAGAAGCACGACTTTTTCCAGCGCGACGGCAATGATATTACTATCGAGGTGCCCATCACCTTCATCGAAGCTGTTCAGGGCGCCAGTATTACTGTTCCGACCGTTAATGGCAAAGTTGACTTGAAAATACCTGCAGGGACAAATAGCGGGCAAAGATTCCGCCTGCGTGGGCAGGGCGCGCCCAGACTGGGAGGCAATGGCCGGGGCGATCAGTACGTGATCGTCAACATCTCCGCGCCGAAGCGATTGACGCGCAAGCAACGGGAACTCATTGATGAACTGTCCGAGACGTGGGAGGAGAATCCGCGGGCCAGTCTGCCCGAGGGCCTGTAGAAGGAGTGATAGCAGATGAGTATCGAAGCCAGTGACGAGCCACTGTATTACATAAGTGTGGCGGCGCGGTTGGTGGATTGCCATCCCCAGACGCTGCGCACTTACGAGCGTCAGGGCCTGGTCCAGCCGGAACGCTCTACCAGCAATGTGCGGCTCTATTCTGATGAGGATATCGAGCGCCTGCGCCAGATCAAGCGCCTGACCCAGGAGTTGGGCGTCAACCTGGCTGGTGTTGAAGTCATTCTAAGTCTTCTCGATCAGATTGAGCAGTTGCACGCCGAGGTCAAGCGCCTGCACCGCGAGCTCGAGCACGGTCCGCGGCGACTGAAGCCCGCGCCTCAGCCGGAAGTTACCCGGGTTCAGGTGACCATCAAAGAGGGCGGGCGGGCCTGATGAACCCGCCCGAGCGCGAGAAATGGACGGTGGTAGCTGAGTTTCATATGATTGCTGATGGCATCGCAGCAGCGGACTTGGCCATGTCTAAGCTTGAAGGTAGCGGCGTACCGGCCGTGCGACGTCCTACGAGGCTATTCACCACCAGTACGATGGGCGGATTCCCGCCATTCGAAAGGGTTCGAATAGCTGTTCCGCCTCAGCAGGCAGAGCGCGCCCGGGAGATTCTAGATCATAGCGAGCAGGAGAGCGACGAATGAATGATGACCAGCGCGAAGAATGGACGGTGGTAGCTGAGTTTACCGCCTTTGATGCGGGGCTGACCGCCGACCTGGCTGTATCTAAGCTGCAGGGCAGCGGCATTCCCGCACGGCGTATGCCCACCGGTAGCATAACAGGTGCCCTCGGCACCGGCATGCTGCCCTCCGAGCTTATTAGGGTGATCGTGCCGCCCCAATATGAAGACCGGGCGCGAGAGATATTGGCTGAGGGCGAAGTTGATACTAATGTAGGCGAGGACTGATGCCATGAGACTCCGAGTTGTGGCAATTGTGATAGTATTCGCGGTCCTTTTCGCAACCTGGGCCTTCGCCGCAGAGGCCGAATTGCCGGTGGATCGGGACGTCCTGTTCCAGGTCTCCACTATCGGTGCACTGCTGGAGGGGGTCTACGATGGCCCGACGACCTTCGGGGAGTTGCACAACCACGGCGACTTTGGCCTGGGAACCTTCAACGGGCTGGACGGGGAGATGATCGCGTTCGGCGGCGATTTCTACCAGATCAACGCGCAGGGGGTTGCCAATCGCGTACCTGATGCCTGGCGGACGCCTTTCGCCGCGGTGACCTTCTTCGAGGCCGACCAGAGCTTAGCCGTTGACCGGGTCCGGACCTACGAGGACCTGCAACAGTTGATCACTGACTCGTTGCCAACGCCCAACATTGCGTATGCCATCAAGATCATGGGCCGGTTTGATTACGTGAAGGCGCGCAGCGTGCCCAAGCAGAGCAAGCCCTATCGCAAGCTGGCCGAAGTCGTGAAACACCAGTCGGTCTTTGAATTCCGCAACGTCGAGGGGATGATAGCAGGCTTCTGGCTGCCGGAGTATATGAAGGGTGTGAACGTGGCGGGCTATCATCTGCATTTTCTTAACCAGGACTGTACCTCGGGCGGGCATCTGTTGGAATGTCGCGTGCGCCAGGCTATAGTCGAGATTGATTGTACCCGGTCGTTCTATATGGTATTGCCCGAGCAGGCGGACTTCGACGCGGCTGACTTGCGGTCGGACAAGGAGAAGGAGCTTCATAAGGTTGAGAAGTAGCGCCCAAAGGGCGGTGAAGATATGGACTTCGAACGCTTTACCAATCAGACGAAGGAAGCGATAGCGCACAGTCAGCAGATTCTGCAGCGCTATCAGCATAATCAGCTCGATACCGAGCATATCCTGCTGGCGCTGCTGGAGCAGGAGGGCGGTGTGGTGCCGCGCGTCCTGGAGGCAGCCGGCATTGATGTAGACGGCGTGGTAGATAAGCTGGAGCGTGAGCTGGGCAAGCGGCCCCAGGTCCAGGTCGGCGGCGGCGATACCCAGCAGATTTATATCACCCCCAACGCCAACCGCATCCTGGATGTCGCCTGGCAGCAGGCGCAGAAGATGGGCGACAGCTTCATCGCTGCTGAACATATCCTGCTGGCCATCCTGGAGGACAATCAGACTGAGTCGGCCAGAGTCCTCAAGCAGGAGGGGCTGACCACGGAGGCCGCGATGCAGGCCCTCCAGCAGATCCGTGGAGCGCACAGTGTTAGCGATGCCTCTGCCGAAGAGAAATACCAGGCGCTGGAACGCTATTCGCGCGACCTCACCCAGATGGCTCGCGAGGGCAAGCTGGATCCAGTCATCGGCCGCGAGGCGGAGATCCAGCGCATTATGCAGGTGCTGTCGCGGCGCACCAAGAATAATCCCGCGCTCATCGGTGACGCTGGCGTGGGCAAGACCGCCATTGTCGAAGGACTGGCCCAGAAGATTGTGGCCAACGATGTGCCGGATATGCTCAAGGACAAGCGTGTGGTGCAGCTTGATCTGGCGGCGATGGTCGCCGGCAGCAAATATCGCGGCGAGTTTGAGGAGCGCCTCAAGGGCCTGATGGACGAGGTTGAAGCAGCCGGCGACGAGATTATTGTATTCATTGACGAGCTACACACGGTAGTCGGTGCCGGAGCCGCTGAAGGGGCGATGGATGCCTCCAACATGCTCAAGCCGGCCCTGTCCCGGGGGGTGCTACATACCATAGGTGCGACCACTCTCGACGAATATCGCGAGCATATCGAAAAAGACCCCGCCCTGGAACGGCGTTTTCAGCCAGTCTTCGTGGACGAGCCGACTGTTGAGGACACTGTGGAGATACTCCACGGTCTGCGCGACCGCTACGAGGAGCACCACGGCGTGACCATCTCCGACGACGCCCTGCAGGCCGCCGCGCAACTGGCCGGGCGCTACATCTCCGACCGTTTCCTCCCCGATAAAGCCATTGATGTCATTGACGAGGCCGCCAGCAAGTTACGGATGGAGACCTACAATATGCCGCCGCGCCCCGAAGCGCTGCGCAAGGAAATTGTGGAATTGAGCGAACAGGGCGAGGAGGCGGCCCGCAGCGGGCGCTACGAAGAAGCTGAACAGCTCAAGCGCCAGATTGATGAGCTGGAGGCCAAGCTGCCGGCCGCTACCCAGAAGTGGGCTAATGTCGAGCAGCTTGATGATACGGTGGATGGCGACGACGTGGCGCAGATTATTTCCGATTGGACGGGCATTCCCGTCACGCGGATGTTTGAGGAAGAAGCCCGCAAGCTGCTGGAGATGGAAGACAGGCTGCACCAGCGAGTCAAGGGCCAGGACGAGGCGGTGGCGGCTGTCTCCCAGGCGATCCGCCGGGCTCGCGCCGGCCTCGGGGACCCCCGTCGGCCCATCGGCTCGTTCATCTTCCTGGGGCCGACCGGCGTGGGCAAGACCGAGCTGGCCCGCGCCCTGGCTGAGTTCCTCTTCGATGAAGAAGACGCTATGGTGCGCATAGATATGTCCGAGTATATGGAGAAACATTCGGTCTCGCGGCTGATTGGCGCCCCGCCCGGCTATATCGGCTACGAGGAGGGCGGCCAACTCACCGAAGCTGTCCGGCGCCGGCCCTATCGCGTGGTGCTGCTCGACGAGATCGAGAAAGCTCATCCCGATGTCTTCAACATCTTGCTGCAGATCCTGGAAGACGGTCGGCTGACCGATAATGCCGGGCGGACGGTGGACTTCAGCAACACCGTGGTGATTATGACCTCCAATATCGGCAGCGAGTTTATCACCGCACCCGAGGCCGATATGACCGAAGCCGAGCGCCAGGAGCACTACGAGATGATGCAGGAGCGGGTGATGGAGACGCTGCGGGCGACCCTGCGCCCGTAGCTGCTCAACCGCATTGACGAGATCATCGTCTTCCACTCGCTGACCCACGCCGAGATTCTGCAGATCGTGGACCTGATGATCAGTCGGGTAGGCAAGTCGCTGGCTGAGCGGCAGATGGAGATCGGACTTACTGATACGGGCCGGGCGCTGCTGGCCGAGAAGGGCTTCGACCCCCAATACGGCGCGCGCCCGCTGCGCCGCACCATCCAGAAGCTGGTGGAGAACCCCATCTCCAGCGCCATCCTCCGCGGAGAGTTCAAAGAAGGTGATACGATAGTGGTGGATGTGGATGGCGGGGAAATCGAGCTGAATGTGAAGCAAGGCAAGTAGGTGCGAGATATGCGCTGGGCACAGATAGTTTGCGGTGTAGTGGTCGCTGTGATGGCAGTGGGCTGCGTGCGCACCGGACAGCAGATAACCCCGAGCACTCCTGCGGTTCAGCGCCAGGAGACTGACGCTGAACGGGTTCTGCGTGAGGCCAAAGCTAGGATAATGGGTGTGCCATCTCCGCCCACCACAACGGATAGGCATTTCTTCCCCTACCATCATTTAGAGGAAGCCGAAGAAGTCTGGCGCGACGTTGTTCAGGAACACCGCACACTGCCGCGAGCCTGGTTCGCGTTGGGTCGTTGCCAGATGCGATTGGGCAAGTACGAGGCGGCAGTCAACTCGTTCGGGCAAGCACTGAACCTCGCGCCAGATCATGCCGCAGCCGAAGCGGGGCGAGAAAGAGCACGCGAGCTACTACAGGTGGCTCAGTTTGTTCAGCCACGGCTCCCCACAGGACAACAAGTCATACAACTTGATGAGCTGAAGGTCGGAAAGCCCAAAGGGTGGTGGGTAGCGCTTTGCGGCAAAGTGTCCGAAAGAGAGTTTCCTTTCGACCGGTTCTCAGATGTTCACCTGAACTTGTATCGCGAGACGGGCCAAGGATTGACGAGAACCTGGCAATATAGACTGCCAGGCCATGCTTATGCTTCTGGTTTCCTTGATATGCGTTTTGGTGACGTACAGTTCTACATCCTGGACCTGACGGCTGATGGTCTGCCCGAGGTAGTCGTGGGCGAAGTCTTTCATGGGGCAAGCTGGGCGCCGTCGCATCTGGCCGTGTTTGCATGGCGGGCCAACCGATTGACCAAGATACTGGGCGTAAGCAGCAGCTTCCCGGCCTGGATCGAGGATGTCAATAGTGATAGCTGTTACGAGATTCGCAATCTGCACAACATAGGACGGTCAATGGGTCACGCACAACAGCCATATTGGAGCGACATCTATGCCTATAAGAGAGGCCGATACATTCTGGCCAATGAGGATTTTCCGGGGAAGTTCGAGGACTGGGCTGACGAGCTGCAGCAGGTCTTGGAAGAGCACCCTGATGACTGGGAGATATTGAAGTATCTGGGCATCGTCCACGAGATTGAAGAACGCCCTCACGAGGCGTTGGCAGCCTATCACCGCGCTGAGAAGGCTTGCAGGGCTGAAGGCGAACTTGAGGACATCCAAGGCCGGATTCGAAAGCTCCGCTGACCCGGATCACATCCCGACGGCCGGCCGTGGGCTCTTGCAGAAGAGCGATACGCCGCCACACTTGCCAGCGTGGGACCGCCGCGGGGTACGGCGGGGAGTTTCAGCTACTCGCTAATCTGTGCGCTCGGGGTGGGGGTGACCAGGGCAAACTGGTAGCCGGCCTGGTGCAGAGCTTTACGGGCGGCTTCGACTTGCCCGTCATCCTGATAGATTCCGGCAATTGCTCCGCCCGAGCCGGGGAATTTCGCCGGTAGCCCGTGGCGGCGAGCAATTTCGATCATCTGCAGATTCTGCGCCCCGATGGCCTCCTCGCCATACAAACGCCGACGCAGGTCGAAATTCTGGTTCATCAGCTCGCCGAGCGCGGCAAAATCCCGCTGTTTGAGCGCCTCGTAGCCGGCGTCCGTCAGGGCGGCGATATCACTCATGCCACTTATGACCTCCGGGTCGCCCCTCTCGTAGCGGTAGCGCATCGGGTTGTGCATCTTACCAGAGGTCTTTGTGGTACGCGGGTCCCAGGCAATATACAGCGGTGGTAGTAGCTCCAGCGGCACGGGCCGATATATTCCGTGGCCGTGCTCGGCGATGTAGTCGGCGTTGAAGTCCATATAAACCGCGCCGCCGTAGACCTGCACTACCCGGTCCTGCAGGCCCGCCTGTATTTCGAGTTCCTCTATCTCTACTGATAGCACCAGATGGGGCTGGGCGTGCCTGGGGATATCTTCGTCGGTTACTCCGTACAAGTCCATCAGCGCGTGAATCGCGGCAGTTACAATGGCGCTGGAACCGGCCAGTCCGACCTGGCGGGGGATATTTGTGTCGTATTCAATCGTGAAACCCTTCTTAGCGAGGGTGATGCCGCGCTCAGCGCAGTAGTCGTGAAACCGCTTGCTGGCGGCGTACAGCAGGCGGCTACCGCCGTAGTACCCATCGCGCGTCGCCGTGCGCGCCATCTGGTCCAGGCTGGCGAAGCTAAACGGATCGAGTTCCGGATGCGGTATAATGCGCACGTCCGGGCTCTCGCGCACGGTCACCGAAGCCCAGAAGTCTTTGATCATCACTGCCAGGGTCTTCCCGCCGAACCCGTCGGAGGGGTTGCCCAGCAGCCCGAGCCGTGAACCTACGAACTTGCGAATCACCGGAGAGTTCCACACCTTCTGACTATAGGTAACTGGTACAGAAAAACGATTGCACCCGATATTCATTTTACCTGCCCTATCAATTGTAGTCAATCTAACCCGCGAACTGAGCAGCGCGGGCACGAGACCTTCTGTTAGCGGAGGGCAATCTGCAATTGCCGTGCCGACGGGGGCTACTGCTGCGTGCGTACCCCTGACCACCGACTACCAGGCCGGGTGCAGGTCGACCGCCGGATTGTTGGTCAGGTTGGTCTGGTTGGTGCCGTCGGCCTCCATCACGTACACTTCGTAGTTACCGTCACGGTCGCCTTCGAAAGCAATCTGGCTGCCATCGGGCGACCAGGCCGGCCTCCGGTCGCCCGCCAGATTGCTGGTCAAGTTGGTCGGGTTGCTACCGTCGGCCTCCATCAGGTGCACTTCCCAGTTGCCATCGCGGCTGCTGGTAAACGCGATTTGGCTGCCATCGGGCGACCAGGCTGGCGCGTAGTCGGGGGCCGAATTGCTGGTCAGGTTGGTCTGGTTGCTACCATCGGCATCCATCACGTAGATTTCATCGTTGCCATCGCGGTAGCTGGTAAACGCGATTTGGCTGCCATCGGGCGACCAGGCCGGGTGGCGGTCAGTCGCTGAATTGTTGGTCAGTCTGCTCTGGTTGCTTCCGTCGGCCTCCATCACATAGATTTCGCCGTTGCCGTCACGGTAGCTGTAGAACGCAATCTGGCTGCCATCGGGCGACCAGGCCGGGCCGTAGTCGTGCGCCGAATTGTTGGTCCGGTTGGTCTGGTTGCTACCGTCGCCCTCCATCACGTAGATTTCATTGTTGCCATCGCGGTCGCTGTGGAACGCAATTTGGCTGCCATCGGGCGACCAGGCTGCCATGTAGTCGCCCGCCAGATTGTTAGTCAGGTTCGTCTGGTTGCTACCGTCGGCATCCATCACGTAGATTTCGCTGTTGCCATCGCGGCGGCTTTCGAAAGCAATATCGTTTGGGATCAGCACGATTCCCGTCCCGCCACATCCTCCTATCAACACTACCAACGTGACAACCAGGCAGACTGCTGCTATGTGACGCATCACCATCAGCTCCTTCCTTCTCAGTATTGGCCCGGACGCAACTTGCCTCCCGACCTTGAGCTTAGATAGATTCACCGCGGCCAGCACAAATCCTGCCCCGCTGCAGAATCCGGCGGCTGGTGGCGTCAGATTCAGCCGACTACCAGGCCGGGCTGCCATCGTACGCCGAATGGTTGGTCAGGTTGGTCTGGTTGGTGCCGTCGGCCGCCATCACGTAGATTTCATCGTCAAAAACGCGGTCGGTGGCAAACGCGATCCGGCTACCATGGGGCGACCAGGCCGGGTCGCAGTCGTCGGCGGGATTGCTGGTCACGTTGCTCGGGTTGGTGCCGTCAGCCCCCATCAGGTAGATTTCGTAGTTGCCATCGCGGTAGCTGGCAAACGCAATTTGGCTGCCATCGGGCGACCAGGCCGGGCTGCCATCGTACGCCGAATGGTTGGTCAGGTTGGTCTGGTTGGTGCCGTCGGCCGCCATCACGTAGATTTCATCGTCAAAAACGCGGTCGGTGGCAAACGCGATCTGGCTGCCATCGGGCGACCAGGCCGGGTCGTAGTCGTCGGCCGGATTGCTGGTCAGGTTGGTCTGGTTGGTGCCATCAGCATCCATCACGTAGATTTCGTAGTCCCCATCGCGGTCGGTGGCAAACGCAATTTGGCTGCCATCGGGTGACCAGGCCGGGGAGTGGTCGCTGGTGGAATTGGCGGTAAGCCTGCTCTGGTCGCTACCGTCGGCTTCCATCACGTAGATCTCTCGGTTGCCATCGCGGTCGCTGTCGAACGCAATTTGACTCCCATCGGGCGACCGGGCCGGGTGGTGGTCGGCAGGCGAGCTGTGGGTCAGGTTAGTCGGGTTGCTACCGTCGGCATCCATCACGTAGATTTCGTAGTCGCCATCACGATCGGTGGTAAACGCAATCCTGCGCGGAGCCAGCACGGTTCCCGTCCCGCCACATCCTCCTATCAACACTACCAACGTGACAACCAGGCAGACTGCTGCTTTGTGACGCATCACCATCAGCTCCTTTGTTGTGAGATGAGCCCGGACGCAACCTGCCTCCCGGCACTGAACCTAGATAGTTTCGCTGCGGCCAGCACAAATCCTCCCCGCTGCGGAACCGGTCAGAAGTACTGCCCGGGGCCGCTTTGGAAGAGGGCACCGCTGCGACCAATGCCCAGGATGCGCTCGGGCGAGGGGAAGGCCTTGATGCCCAGATTGAAGCGGAATTCATCCAACGATTTGCTGTAGGCCACCGAGGCAACCAGGCAGTGCAGATCGCGGGTGAGCTGGATATCAAGAGTGCTGAAATCCTTGCGGTAGCCGCTGTAGCCAGTCAACAGTTCAATCCGCCACAAGCGGTGCCAGCGCCAATCTAACTCCATAGTGGCGCGGGTCAGTTCGCTGCGATCCAGGTCGTATTCGGTGCCCACGGTCAGGAAGAAGCGATCAGGCTTGACTTGCCGCCAGCGCAGGCTCAGAGGCCGCCAGCGGGCCCGCTCCAGGCTGTAGCCGCTTTGCAACTCCAGCTTCGAGGAGGCGCTGGGCATATATTCGGTGCGCAGTAGCACATCCCGCCAGCGGTCGCTGATAAAGTCATAGCCGCTGGAGAAGAAAATCCGCGAGTGATTCGGGCGCAGGCGCACTGTCTCCCAGTATACGCTGTGGCTGCGGCCGCCATAGTCCAGGCGCAGCGGAACGTATCCGTGCCGGCTTTGGTGCCCGTAGCGCAGTTGGGAGTCCCAATCGCCCCCCCACTCCTGGCGGAGGGTAGCGTTGAAGCGAGTGGTGTACAACGCCGAGCCTTCGTCATAAAAGGCTTGAAGGTAACGCCCTCTCACATCCAGTCGTGTGCGCCGGCCCAGGCGCTGCTCGCCCCCGCCCAGGTCGGTATCCAGCGCTACTCGCCGCACACTGATATCGTCTGGCTCCTGCTGGTAGCTGCCGAGCTGAAGCGAGGTTCGAAACGGCACGCGCCCCAGCAGCTTGTAGTCGCCCAGGCGACGCGACTCAGTGTTAATGGTCAGTTCCGGCAGGCGATTGAGCGCAAAGTAGCTGTCGCCGGTGTAAGCGGTGCCGTCCAGGTCGTAGCGATTATCGGCCTGCAGTTGCCAGTCGAATCGCCCACCGCTGCGGTAGTATTTGAATTCTGCGTCCAGCTCGTCATCAGGGGCCTGCCCACTGCCCCAACTGCGGCGGCTGGCATTGGTGCGCAGGCTCCAGCGGCTCTGCGGCCCCAGTCGCTGCTGGTGACGGAAATTGGCCATGTACTGCCGGCTGGTGCTATAGGCACTGGCAGAGGCTGAGCGGCGCAGGCCCAGTTCGGAGTTTGCGCTGTTTCCCCGTTGGTAGAGGGTCAGATTCAGTGAGTCAGTCGCGCTGGTGCCGAAGTAGCCGCTGTTCTGCTGGTAGCTGGCCCGCAGATTGGAACTTAGCTGAGGCGTGAGCTGGTATTCGTGGAGAATGCGGCTGGTTAGAGCGCCCTGGGAAGGTTCGAAGAATACTGAGCCCTCTCCGCGCTGCCGGTCACTGTCTATGTAGTGAGTCAGACCCAGACCAACACCGCGGTTCTGGGTAATATCCAGATTGACCAGTCCCGAGGCCGCTTGCCCCGCCAGGTACAGATACGCGAACTTGGTGTAGTAGCCTTTCACGGGGTCCTGGCCTATCTCGGGCAGAACGCGATTCTTGTCTTCTTCCAGTGACAGCATGACATTAAAGGGAAGGCGAATCAGCCTTTGGCCCAGCAAGTAGATAGCCGGCTTCTCCAGGACCACTTTGCTGCCCTCGTGTAACTCGGCGTGTCGCGAGCGCAGTGCATAGTGCTCGTGCTCCAGCTCACAGGAGGTGAATTGACCCTCAAACAGCTCCACCAGATCCCCACCCGAGTGGGAAAGCACTCGCTTGCCCTCCAGGTAAAGCGGTTCGCGGACCTGCTCGGGATCAAAGAACTCCGGCTCGATCCTGGTGCGGCCTTCGCGCAGTTCCCAGTCCTCATTCTCCAGGTCTACTAGCAAGCGCTCTCCCCACAAGGTCTGATCGGGCGTCTCCATGCGCAGGTTGCCGTGGACCATCGCCTGCTCGCCGTCCTCGTCAATCTCCACCATATCGGCGTAGACGGTCATATCCTCCATCCGCAGGATAACATTGCCCTCGCCGATAATAGCGCCGGCCTCATAGTGGAACTCATCGGCATAGAAGATGATTTTATCGCCGGTTGGCTCAGGCGGAAACGGCTGCCCCTGATCAGGCACAGTGATAGTCGGTGTGGGCGGCTGCTCGGGGATAGGTGGCTGCTGGGGAATCTGTGGGGGCTGCCGCAGAGTCTCGTCAGTGCTGTCGGCTTCGGGTATGCTGACCTCCGGCTGGTCTGGTGGTGGGGGGATATCAGGTCGTTGGCCCATATCCGACGATGACTGAGTAGGCTGTGGGGCTGGCTCTTCGTTGGATTTGGCGGCACGCTGAAGCTGGGCACAGTGAGCCAAACCGGGGGTGACAACCAGTAGCGGCATGGCAATCAGTCCGGCCAATAGTATCGCCGTATACAACGGCCTCCGACCAGTTGTCACATCGCTTATACCGGTCAATCACAAGCCTCCACTGTGCTGACTCGCCCGGATACTGTGGGCATCAGCGGCAAGCAACAGTCTACCGCTGTCGCCAGATAGTCAGCAGGCTAGCTGCTACAATGGTGCCATTGAGCAGCCATCCTGACACCGCCGGCGGCAGGCTACCCGCATTGCCCAGCATCCGCAGCCACAGCATCAGCACATAATAGACAAAGACCACCAGCAATGTGATGAGCACGCCGGCCAACTGCTGGCTGGTGCTGAAGTATTGAGTTATAGCGCCGGCCAGCAGCGCAAATACCAGGCACGAGAAGGCCAGGGCTATCCGCCAGTGTATCTCCACGGCAAAGCGCCGACCGTGTCCGGCCTGCTGCTGCTCGCGCTGCCGCCACTTTTCAATCAGCTCCCCAAATCTCATTGTCTCTGTCGAGGAGAACTGCGGCGTGGTGCCGGACAGCAGGCTGCCCACGTTGACATCTGCTGACGCCATCGTCGCCCAGGTCAGGTCGCCCTTCTTATCCAGATGGTAGAACCGGGCGTCAGTGGCTTGCAGCACCCGTGGTGCAAAACGGGCCTGCCGCGCCTGGAATAGCACGGGGAAGTCCCCCTGTTGGGTTACAAAGAAGTAGACTCCCTTAAGTAGATTCTGTCGGCGATCAACTTGTTCCACATAGAAGTGGATATTAGGGCCGGCCTCGGTAAACTTGCCGGGGCGGAAGACCAGCGCCCGCTGGCTGAGTGCAATCTGGTGCAGCATCCGTTTGGCTTCGCCATTAGCCCAGGGAACTACATACTCACTGATCCCGAAGGCAGCCACAACGGCGACCACACCCAGCAATAACGCCGGCCGCATTATGCGGGGCAGGCTGGTGCCCGCTGTGCGCAGGGCGGTTAGCTCCTGCTCGGAGGCCAACCGATTCAGCCCCAGCGAGCAGCCCAGCAGCGTGGAGACCGGCAGGGCCAGGACCACCGCGCGCGGGACCTGCAGTGCCAGGAACTTGGCGATATTAGGCAGGGGCACGCCGTGTTCGACAATCACCTGCACCACTGTAAACAGGATATGGCCGGTAATCAGCACCACAAAGGTCAGCAGGGCCACACCGAAGGGGCCCAGAATCTCCCGGGTTAAGTATCGGTCAATGAGTTTGGGCATCGCTCGCCACAGATTCGCTGGCTATTTGCACTTTTGACAGGTTAGCCGGCCCCGGTGTTCCCGCAGTTCCACGGAAGGGCCGTACCCCTCACCTAGCATATTGTCCATGGTCGGCTGATTATCCTGCCTGAGTCAGCTCAAGCGGTAGAAGAGGCATCGCGCCTCTCCCGGGTGAAGGAGTGCGTGAATGGTTGGAGATGAAGAACTCCTGGCGCAAAAAGAAAGAGCCGCCTGCTGTTGACAGGCGGCTCCCGAGGGATAAGCTGATCAAGGCTCTGTTGTTATCCCCCAAAATCGTTCTAATAGTAAGGCATTCGTCACTACTTGTCAAGAGTTATTCCAAATTGTTTTCCTCATTGGTGAAGGAGTCTGTCTTCTAGCATCTGCGAGCCTATTGTGGTGGAATCTCCGACAGGATACGCGGCGTTACGAAGATGAGCAGCTCCTTCCGGACTCTCTTTGTCACCTCCGGCTGCTCGGTCTCGGCAGTCGCCTCCGGCGGGAGGACCTGTTTGGGGTCCACGACTTCGGGGGTGCGAGTAAGTCCGCCGATGACGATGGTTTCGCCGTCGGCAACACGCACTTGAGAGTAGAACGCTTGGGCGTTGACGACTGGCAGGACTTCACCGTTGGGGCCGATCATGGTTCCAACCTGGTCTTCGATTTCCCCCTCCAGGAGCAGTTCGACCGAGCCATCCTGCAATATGCGCGGCGTCACGGTCAGCGACTGCGTGATCGCCACCGTTTCAGTCTGGTATTCCACCTCTCGCTTTCCGAATTCGTCATAGGTTATCGTGGCATAGAAGGAGGGAATTTCTCTGGACAAGTCCACTGTGGCCGGAAGGTTATTTCGCGTAGTTACCCGAGGCGCCCAACTGAGCTGGGCGCGGCCCTCGCTGAGCAGTGTCCGCAGTTCTTTCTCGAAGCGTCCCTTGCGGAATCGGGCTACCTTGATGCCCCGTCTCGGCGCAAAGCCCAGATTGAAGAACTCGGCTGAGCCATTGGCCACGAACCAGTCAATGCCGAAGGCGGCATCCTTCTTTATCTCCACCTCCACGAACCGGGCCTCGATCTGAATCAGCGGCCCGGGCTGCTCGATGAGCGCCGTTATCTCCTCGGGAATCTCCGCCGCTTCGTCGGCTGGCCCGACTTCCAGGAGCACGGCGACGCCCGCCGGGCCGGGAGCCGCCTGGGGGATAGGCACGGCCCGCACCGGCTCAGGAACAGGTGGCTCGCCGTAGGGTATCGGCCGGCCTATCCGGCCTGCCGTCCAGAAGGCGCCGAAATCGCTGACGCTGTCGGCCACGGCCCCCTCTTCGTGTATCGTCCCACCCCCGGTACCCTCAGGGGTAAGTATTCCAGTCATTGTCCCTACCCAGTTCCCATAAGTTGCTCTGTACTCGATTTGTCCTGAGGGGTCAATCGTGCCCTTGCCCGGGCGATTTTCGCGCTCATCACATAGGACAGTACCACTGGGAAGAACGTTCACTGTGAAGTACTTGCGTCTTGACGTCTCAAGCAGCCACTCACCAACCGCCCAGGGCGGAGCGCCCGGCGCGGCCCGCACCGGCTCAGGAGCAGGCGGCGCGGTGTATGGTATAGGCTGAAGTGACTGCTTGGCGGTCCAGAAAGCGCCGAAATCGGGCGGGCTGAGGGCCGTACCGGCCTCTTCGCGTATCGTCCCACCCCCGGTGCCCTCCGGAGTGAGTTTTCCGGTCATCGTCGCGGCCCAGTTCCAATAAGTCACTCTGTACTCGACTTGTCCGGAGGGGTCAATCGTGCCCTTACCGGTCTTGTTGGGGCGCTCATGACCCAGGACAGTACCATCGGGTAGAACGTCGGCCGTGAACAGGTCGTTCGATCCTGACGTCTTAAACGTCCACTCACCAACCGCCCAGGCTGGCGCGCCCTGTTCTGTCGCGGGCCGCCGGTCCTTGGTCGCCGTCCAGGCCATGCCGAGGGGGCTTAGGCCACCCGTCGCGGTCCCATCGGGGTTGAGCTTCCCCGTCAGTGTCATCTCCTCTCCGCCCAAAGCCACTTTGATCTCCACTTGTCCCGAGGAATCAATGGTACCCGGCCCATACATGAGATGCGGCTCGCCTGGTGGCTCCCGGCGGTTTGTGCCCGAGGTCCACAGGACGCTTCCATCGGCCTTGACGGTCAACAGGCCGGTCTCTTCTCCTGGCCCAGTCATCTCCCACTCACCAACCGCCCAGGACGGGGCAGCGCCAGCGACAGGGGCTACCACCTGCGCCTCCGGGCGAGGAAGCCAGACCAGCAGCGTCTGCTGACCACTGGTCAGAGGCGCTTGGGAGGTGAGGACCGTCTTCAACAGAGACGGCTGACCCACAAAAGCACGAATGGTTTCGTCGTACTTGCCGCGCGTGAAGGTGTTCCGGGCCAGTTCCAGCGCCACAGTGAAGTCAGGAGCCGCTCCGGTAGGGCGCACCGTGACGGTGTAACCCTCCTTGTCGGCTACCGCCACCCGGTGATACACGTCCTGCTCGACCTTTTCCAGGTAGTACTGGGGGCGGCCTGGTGGCCAGACTAAGTCAAAGGAGCGCTCCTCACCGACTTTGACCGATCCGTGCTCATCCGCCAGGCTGCCGCTTCGGTCATCTCTGGCCGGGCGGAAGAACTGGGTCCACAGCGCGACGTCCGGGTTGATAATGGTGACGAGCCCAGCATTCGGCTCATGTATTATGCGGTCTCCCGCCAGTTCCGATAGCGTGGGGGCGAAATTCGGGCCTATGTCCAACCCCCACCCTTGGCCCGTGCGGGAATAACGAACATACCAGTCCAAGCTCGAGTCTCCAGCTAAAGGGCCGACATCCTTGAGCAGCGCCACATGGACGTTGATGACTGACGGCCCCTCGGCCACAGTCGGTTTGGCTTCTTCGCTCGGGCGGCCTGCTGCCTCCAGCTCGTCGGCGAGGGCTGACAGCCCGCAAACACCCAGCGCGACAACCGCAACCATCAGCATGAAGATGAATCCTCGTTGGCGGCACCATATCCGTACTGACATAATGTTCTCCTCCTTTGATGTCACGTTCGTGGCTAATGGGCTATATTCTGGGCGATGACCATCTCGGCCGCCGCCTCTGTGATAGTGGAGTCGGGCTGCTCGCGGTGCCCCTCAAGGGGTGAAGCCTCTCTCGATTCAGCTTCACCAATGACTGTGGTTGGCTTGATCTCCTCGTTGACCTGGACGGCGGGAGGAACAGGATTACTGACGACATAGCTGATAACCTCGTCAAGCTTGACTGGCTCGGGGCTCGCTGTGGCCGCCACCACCGGTATGGGCTTTTCGACTTCCCGGTCACGGTAGACGATTCTGGTCTTATAGACGGGCACGCGCTTGACCACCACACGCTCCTTGACGACCGGCACCTCCACCTCGACGATCTTCTCGTGCACCTCGGGGACTTTAACGATCACCTCGCGGGGCCAGACCGTGCGCCCGGCGTACAGGCCCATCGCAAAGGTCGCGATGAGCAGCGCCGCCGCTGCGGCCCAGCCCAGGCGGGAGAGGCGGGCCAGCGAGCGCGGCCGCTGCCTTTCAATCGTCTGCAACACCCCCACCGTGGCTCGTTCCAGGCGCTCGGCAGGCGGTTTGCATCGGGCTATATTCGCCACCGCGCCTTCGATGCGTTGCAGAGCCTGCCATTCGAGGCGGCACCCGGGGCACTGGGCAATATGCCGGTCGAATTCGCCGTGGTCCCCGAGGGTGCCATCCGCTATTTCTTGCATCAATCTTCGGGCTTGCTTACAGTTCATTGGTCTGATCCTCCTCCAGATAGTCGGAGAGTAGTCCCTGGAGCTTCTGCCGCGCGCGGTGCAGGTGCGTCTTGACTGTTCCCACCGTGCAGCCCATCATTGCGGCGGTCTCCGCCAGATCCATCTCTGCGAGCGAGAACAGCATTATGGCGGTCCGCTGTTTGGCAGGCAGCTTGTTCACAGCCTCACTAACGGCCGCCTGTAAGTCACTGGCAATGGCGAATTCTTCAGGATTCGCTTCGTAACTGAGAGCGACGTCACGCTTCGCAGCCCTCGCCATGCGTCCCTGCCGACGCAGTGCCGAGATGGCGCAATTGACACCGATTCGCTTAAGCCATGGGGCGAACGGCCGGCGGGAGTCAAAGCGGCGAATGGTCTGATACGCGTGTAGGAACGCCTCTTGCACAACGTCCTCCGCCTGATCGTGGTTGCCGAGCACTGCATAAACCACCCGATAAACAGCCTCGCGATGTCTGCGCACCAGCTCTTCATAGGCAGCAATATCGTCCCTCTGGCAGCGTGCTACAAGTTCGCTGTCGGCAGCAAACATATCGGCAGTTTCGCCCTTGGAAGTGTGCTTAGTCACTAGATATACGCTTCTGGGCCGGCCTAGGTTGACAAGCAGGAGGTAGATTGTCGTGCGCCGCGAAAGATAATACGTATCCTGTTGGTATGCTACTGTCATCGGGGACTTAGGTCAATCATCTTGAGCAGAGGACGATAGTCATGAGTGGTGTCAATGATGATAGTCTTGCGCAGAGCTTGCTCGAATCCGGAGTGATCAGTCAGGGGCAGCTTGAGGAAGTCCGGCAGGAGGCTGAAGAAAGTGGTGCGGGGCTGGTTAGCGTTCTGCTGGAGAAGGGCTACGCCTCAGCGGCGGACCTGGCGGCGGCTGCACAGAGCAGAGAAGAAGACGCTCCCCCCCAGGCTGAGGAAAGCCAGTCGCCCCAACCGACTATCAGCCACGCAGGGGGACCACAAGAGAAAACAGGTACTGGCCAGGCGGCTTTGTCAGCATATGAGATTGAGGTGGAGGCAATCCGCGCCATCCCGCGGGCAATAGCCGAAGAATACACGGTATTGCCCTTGCAGATCAGTCAGGAGCGAATTCTGGTGGCCATGGCCGACGAGACCAACGTATTGGCCATTGACGCCATCCGCTCGCGGACGGGTCGGAAGGTGGAGCCGGTCGAGATTCCTGCCGAACAGATTGAAGAGGCCATTGACCAGTACTACACCCGCCAGGCTCGCGCATCCATTCAGGTCAGCGAACAGGCCAAGGACCTCTCGGCGACGGTAAGCGGCACCGAGGCGGTAAGCGGCATTGACATTGACCTGATTCGGATGCTCGATGATGCGCCGGTGGTGCGCATCGTGGAGACTATTATTCAGGACGCCGCCCGCATGCAGGCCTCTGATATCCATATCGAGCCGCGTGCCGACCACGTGCAGGTCCGCTATCGCGTTGACGGACAACTGTCTACCATCACCAAGCTACCCAAGGATATGCAGCAAGCAGTGCTGTCGCGCATTAAGCTGCTGGCCAACGAGGATATCGCCGAGACTCGCTTCCCGCAGGGCGGGCGGTTTGACACGATGGTTGACAACCGCCCTATTGATCTGCGCGTCTCCACCCTGCCCACCTACTGGGGCGAGAAGGCAGTGCTGCGCTTGCTGGACAAGAGCCGCGTATTTGTCTCGCTGGGCGAGCTGGGCTTTTTGCCGCAGATGCAGAAGGAATTTGAGGAACTGGTTACCCGTCCCCAGGGGATGCTCTTGGTTACCGGCCCTACCGGAAGCGGCAAGAGCACTACCCTGTACGCCGCTCTGCATACGATTAACGAAGACCGCATCAATATATCCACAGTCGAAGATCCTATCGAATATGAGGTGCAGGGCCTAAATCAGACCCAGGTCCACCCCGCTATTGAGCTGGATTTCGCCGAGTTCTTGCGGCACATTCTCCGCCAGGACCCTGATGTGATACTGGTCGGTGAGATTCGCGACCTGGAGACGGCCCAGATGGCCTTTCGGGCCTCGCTGACTGGCCATCTGGTGCTCAGCACTCTCCACACCAACGACGCGCCCAGCGCGGTCGCTCGCCTGGTGGACATTGGCATAGCGCCGTATATCATCGGCTCATCAATCCTTGGCGTGCTGGCCCAGCGCCTGGTTCGGCGCATCTGCTCGCACTGTCGCGAGCAGTATCAGCCCAGCTCGCAGGAGCTGGAGCGGTTGAACCTGACCGAGGAGCAGGCCGAAAAGATCCGCTTCCACGTCGGTCGGGGCTGCCGGGACTGCCACAATATCGGTTACTCCGGACGGGTGGCGGTCTATGAGCTGATGAAGATGAACGATGAGTTGCGCGGGGCCCTCGCTCGTGGGGAAGATGCCTCGGCGCTGCGGCGCATTGCCGTCAAAAGCGGGATGAAGACGCTGCGCTACGATGCCCTGACCAAGGTCCACCAGGGCAGTACCTCCGCCCAGGAGGTCATCAACGTTATGTTCGCCCCGGAATTGATGTGACAGCAGCTCAACGGCAGACAATCCACAACCGCGGTAGGAGCGACATTCCTGTCGCGACGGCAGGCGGCGTGGTAGAGTTTACTGCTGCAGCGTGATGATGGCCAGCAGCCACTCGCAGCACTTGACCATACTGGGAATGTGTAGCAGTTCTTCGGGGGTGTGAGGCTTATGCGCGCCGGTGGCGATGATGACGCTGGGAATGCCGTGTTCGTTGAATATGTTAGCATCACTGCCGCCGCCCCCTTTATGCAGATTTGGCTCTAGACTGACCTGCTCGGCCGCAGTAATCCCCCGCTGGACTACCGCGTCATCAGGCCCTAGCGCAAAGCCGTTATAGTTGCGCTCGGTGGTGATATTGGCTTCTGCTCCGGCCTGGCTGGCGGCTTCTTCTACTTTTTGGCACATATCCCGGGTCTGGCGGATGAGCTTTTCTTCCTGATGGCTACGTGCCTCTCCCTCGAAGGTGGTCACTTCCGGCACGATGTTTGTCGCGCTGCCGCCCTGGATGGTGCCGATATTGGCGGTGGACTCGTCATCGAGTCGCCCCAGCTTCATCTGGGATATGGCCTGAGCGGCGATCTGGATGGCATTGATCCCCGTCTCCGGCTCGACTCCGGCGTGCGCGGCCTTGCCCCGAATTTCAAAGCTGATATTGTCAGCATAGGGGGCCTGGGTGGTCATCCTGCCCGCAGTTACGCCGCCGTCCAGGACATACGCCATCCGTGGCAGTGGCTGGAGCATCTCATAGTCGAGATGCTGCGCGCCGACCAGTCCGATTTCTTCGGCCACGGTGAAGACTACCACCAGCTCGCCGTGAGGCAGCTTTTGGTCGTCCAGCGCTTGCAGTGTAGACAGAATGAGGGTGATTCCTGCTTTGGCATCGGCGCCCAAAATAGTGTCGCCGGCGCTGTGAATCTCGTCATCGTTGATTACTGGCTGGATACCGGTGTCGTCGCCCACTGTATCAACGTGCGTGTTGAGCATTATGGCTGGAAAGCCGTCAGCAGTAGCCGGGACTCGGCAGATAAGGTTGCCGCAATCTCCGTTAATACGCGGGCCGACGCCGTCGTCGGTGGTATCCAGGCCGAGGCCGGCCAGCTTGTCCGCAATGACACTGGCGAAGGCAGCTTCATGCTTCGACAGGCTATCAATCTGCACCAGCTCACAAAATAGAGTTACGAGCGCATCGCGGTTCATCTCTTGCCTGCTTTCTATTTCTGGCGGTAGCTCGATAGTCTGCAGGTGAAAAGGTTATGCTACGGCTATCATACCAATCTGGTACTTGGTAGCTTGAAGGGACTGGCATCTAAGAAACGGGTGCAGATTACCGATTGTCAGTTCCATACCCTAGAGATCGTAGTAGAGCATATACTCATAGGGATGGGGACGCACGTTCACAGCAGCGCATTCGTCTTGCTTCAAGTCAATCCAAGCCCGGATGAGATCAATGGAGAAAACGCCACCCTCCAACAGAAACTCGCAGTCCTCTTCAAGGGCATCAAGCGCCGCTGGGAGAGAAGTGGGAAGCTGGACAACTTGCTCTCGGGCTTCAGCCTCCATTTCTTCGATGTTCTGAGCAAATGGGCCGAAGTGGCTAGCCTTGAGATCCACACCTCCACGAACTCCATCAATACCTGCCATCGTCATTGCCGCGAGGCAAAGGTACGGGTTGCAAGTGGCGTCGGGAGGACGGAACTCTATCCGGTTCTCCGCCTCATTCACACCGTACGCTGGAATGCGCACTGCGGCAGTACGATTGGAGAGACCAAAGAAGGCGCTTATAGGTGCTTCGTGACCGGGCACGAGCCGCTTGTACGAATTAGTGCTGGGACTGCACAACGCCAGTAGGGCTGCAGCGTGTTTGAGAAGGCCACCGATCCAGTTGAAGGCCATTTCGCTGAGGTGAGCATAGGTGTCAGCGGCATCCCAAAACAGCGACTTGCCATCGTGGCTGACGTACTGGTGGACGTGCATTCCATTGCCGGCCTCGCCGAACATTGGCTTGGGCATGAAAGTGGCACTCATGCCGTCACGATAGGCTTCGTTCTTGATGATATACTTCATCTTCATTACCGCATCTGCCATCTCCAATAGCGGGCCAAACCCCACCTCAATCTCCACCTGGCCCGGGGCGCCAACCTCATGATGATGATAGTAAACGGGCACGCCAGCGGCTTCAATTGCCATTACCATCGCCGTGCGCAGATCATGGAGTTGATCACGGGGTGGCACCGCGTGGTAGCCAGCAAGAGGGGGTATCTTATAGCCCTGATTGGGCAGTTCGTCGGCTGCCGAATTCCATGGCGCCTCGTTCGAATCAACACTATACCCCGCAGCAGAGGTCTCTGACTGATATTGGACATTCGAAAAAACGTGGAACTCCAACTCCGGAGAAAACAAGGCCTCGCCCGGACTGATGACCTGTGTGAAGTAGCATTCCGCGCGCTTGGCAACTCCTCGAGGGTCTCTCATATACGGCTCGCCGGTGACGGGTTCAACGATGTCGCAAATAAAGCTGAGGGTCTTCACGTTGCAATAAGGATCCAGCATGCCCGTGCTTAGATCTGGCACGATCCTCATGTCACCAGCTTCAACCTTTCTATAGCCGGGGTAGCTGGAGGCATCTGCACCCACGCCACTACACAGGGTCTTTTCTGTGACGTAGCTACTGGACACTGTAACCTGGTGCCACCGCCCTTGAAGGTCAACGGTCTTCAAATTGACCATACGGACATGTTCAGATTCGATGAAATGCAACGCTTCTTTTGGCTCTGTGAACATTCTACGTTTCTCCTTAGGAGCCTACAGGCAAAGATAGACTGTGGATTGGTTAATGAAATTACTTCACCATCGCTTGGCCTCTTACCTCCTAATACTCCAACAGGGGTGCTATCTACTAGAGGTGTAGCCGCCATAGCCGACGAATTGTTAGCTGAGCGCAATGTGTTGATTGGCTCCCAATGTAAGGACTGAGAAATGCCCGTTCGCAAACATATAAGAGTTACCGCTCCGGGACGCATCTGTCTGTTTGGCGAACACCAGGATTTTCTGAGCTTGCCGGCCGGTTGCGGGCGGCAGCTTTCGATACCGGCCTGCGCATGCCTCTGTCCGGGTCTGCTGCCGGCAAGCTGGAAGATGCTCTGCGAAAACGGGGTTGCACGTTGGCCGCACCGGCCCGACGCTTCCATGTGACCGGCATCAAAGGCCCACTTGCTGACGGCGAGCTGGAGCGGGCCCGAAATTGGGCGCGGAGTATAGTCGCCCAATAACAGCATATTCCCTTGGATAATCCCGCATTGAGAGAGGAGAAGGCGTATGAGCATAACCTGTGAGGCTGTGGTATTCCCGCAAAGTGGTCGAGTGGAGTTAGCCGAGATTGAATTACCCGAGCCTGGTAGCGGCCAGGTGGGCGTCCGCAGTTTGTATTCGGGCGTTAGTAATGGCACTGACGTCTGGGTGCTGATGGGGCTTTATATGGGCACCCCCTTTCCGCTTGTCCCGGGGTATCAAAAGGTGGGAATCGTGGACCGCTTGGGGCCCGATGTGAATGGAGTGCGTGAAGGGGATAGGGTCTTCCTGTCATTTAGTGAAATCGACTCACCGCTGCACCCATTCTGGGGTGGCCATACCTCATATTCAGTGACAGACGCCGAGGGAGTGTTGCCTGTTCCTGACGAATTAGACTCTAAAGACGCCGCTTTGCTGGTAATGCCGGCGGTGGGCTACCACGGAGCAGCCGAAGTAATGCCGATAAACAGTGGCGAGTTGGTGGTGGTTATTGGCCAGGGGTTAATTGGTCAGTTTGCTGCCCAGGTGTCCCGTATGCGAGGCGCCAAGGTCATCGCCACTGACGTCTTGGACTCGCGACTGGAGTATTCCCGTCACTATAGCGCCGACTGCGTGGTCAATCCGCTGCGCGAAGATGTCGGCGAAGTAGTTCGCAGCCACAAATCTGGCGGGGCAGATGCCATCATTGATACCAGTGCCAACGAAAAGGCGCTCAACGAATCCTTTGAGTGGATGAAGCCTCGCGGAGGCCGGTACTGCCTGCAGGCGTATTATTCTGGCCTCACCTGCCTGGATTTGTATATACCTCACGTTAAAGAGATTACTTTTTACGCTCCCACAGGTACCACCGATGAGGGGATGCGGCGATGTCTGGCGTTGCTGGCTGCTGGTGATCTGAAAGTTGGGCCATTGATCACTGATACGCTCACCCCACAGCAGACTCCCGCAGTCTTTGAGCAGTTGATTGAGGGCTCTAATGATATGTTGGGGCTGGTCATTGATTGGCAACAGTGATTACGGAAGCGGTCACGCTGAGGCTGCACGTGCCATATGGTTAGTGCTGCTGTTGTGCTTCCTGCTCCATCTGCCATAGGTATTGTTTACGCGGGATAGGCCGCGAAGAGTGCGTGCGCTGGCGGCTTGCCGGCCTCAGTAGCATACACTATAGGTGTCATAATCAGGATTGCTATCGCCAACACTATTCGTCTGATCAATGTGCACCCACTCTATTCAATATCAGACGTTTTCTGGCTGAGCTGGCGGTTAGGTATCGGTCATCTTGACGGCCTGGGCCAGATCCATCCGCGACAGACTATACAGCCCCGGTAACTGTGAGATGATAGCAGTGGCCACGACGGCCAGAATGGCAATCAGGTACGTCGTCCACTCAATATGCAGCATTATTGTGTACTGATCGGTCTCGAAGGCTCGCGCCACCAACAGTGAGAAGAACCAACCTATGGGCAGTCCGATCATCAGTCCCAGTGCTGCGGCCAGCAGATTCTCTAGAGTAACGATAGTAATCATCTCGCGGACAGACAGCCCCAGCGAGCGTAGAGCAGCCAACTCCCGCCGCCGCTCGAGCAGGTTCATCGAGACAGTGTTGTAGACCACTGCCAGCATTAGCGTCATCCCGAACAGCACCATCACGCCCGTGAAGATATCGGCTGCCGCCATCTGGCGGTCCAGTTGGCCGCGCACATCGGCAATCAATTCCACGGAGGCGGTCTGGGGCAGGTCAAAGGCCCGCCGCTTCAGCGCACCTTGCATCTGTGGTTTGGTATCTACCAGCACGCCGTTGATGGTCCCCGGGGGGATCTTCAGCCGCGAACCGAACACTTCGTACAGATAGTCTACGGGCGCGTATATCCCCATGCCAAAAGCCTGTTCCACCACTGCTACTACCGGTGCCCTGACTGTGATGTTCAGATCCCGGGAGTTAAGGGCATAATCAAGGCGCACTGTCTGGCCTTTAGTCACCCCAAGGCGCCTGGCTGCCCCCCGGGTCGGATATATACCCGGTTGGCGTACCTCGATGACCTGGCCGGTCTGGTCCTGAAGCTGGTAGACGCGGCTGTGGTCCGGTATGCCGCTGAGGACGGTGTCCAGAACATTGTTTCCGTGGCTCAATGTCACTGGTATCCCTAATGTCCCCTCTGACCATACTACTTCAGGCCACTGGCGAATCTGGCCAACTAAAGCATCGCTGGCTGGCCGAGTGAACCCGACTGCGGCGTCGTAGTGCCGCACGGACCGGAAGTAATACTCGATGGTGTACTCGGTCATATCGAGACTGGCCACCGAAACGATGACCAGCGCCACCCCCAGGGCGATGCCGATGATGGTGAAGAGCAGCCGATAGCCCTGACGCAGCAGATTGCGGATGGCTAGCTTGCCCGCGAAGCCCACGCGCCAGGCCATCCGCGCCAGCAGCGCCGTCAGCCTCATCCCGGTATGCTGTGGAGCGGGTCGCATAGCTTCGGCCGGGGTTAGACGGGCAGCACCCAGCGCTGGCACCAGCGCCGATAGCAAAGAGGTGCCTACGGCGATGCTCATGGCTATTGCCGCCACCCCCAGTCCCGGGGCATATACTCGGAAGGGCAGGTGCATAACGCCCAGGTATAGAGCAGTAAATGGCCCGCTGAGTAGCTGTCCGGCAATGGTTCCGATCAGGCCGCCTACCGTGCCCAGCACCACGGCGTATAGACAGTAGTGCCAGGCCACGGCTGCCCGACTCAGTCCTGACGCCCGCAGGAAGCCAATCTGAGTGCGCTGCAGGCGCACCATCCGCGATAGCACCGAGTAGACAACCAGTGCTGCCGCCGTCAGGAAAAACATGGGAAAGACCACTGCGGTCTGGCGCAGACCTTCCATATCCAGGGTCAGGAGCTTATTGCTGGGTTGTTCTTCGCGGGTGATCGGCTCGTGGCTGCCATAGCGCTCCATCATGCTCTGGACTATCGCCATCACCCGCGGACGCTGGCCCGGTTTGGTCAGCACACAGATCTCATTGATCATCCCGCTCATATCAAAGAGGTGCTCTACCTGCCTTCGCGGCATAAACAACACGCCGAACGTGCCGGGAGTGGGGAAGAGGTACTCTTTGCTCTGGATGGGATAGAGGTATTCGGGGCTGGTTACGATACCGGAGACACGAAACGGCACTCGCCTGCCGCCGGTCTTAACGTAGATGGTATCGCCGGGTCGGTAATCGTGGTGCCGGGCGAAGTTGCCCTCGACAAGGACCTCGCGACGGCCGACGCCGGTGAAGTAGCGCCCACTGGTGACGCGGACGTCGTTGATAGCACTGCGCTGTTCACTTGGTAGCGATATTATCCGCCCTACTACCGAAGGAATATCAGCGTGAGGCTGCTCGATTTTAACCTCTTTGACAATCCGCCCGGCCACCTCACTGACGCCGGGTATCCCTTGGACCCAGTGGATAAGGTCATCGCGGGCCGGATTTATGCGAACGGTGAAATCGGCGAAGTGGAGATTGTTGTAGAACAGCGAGTAGTTAGCGTCGAGGTTCTCAACGGCCATGTAGGTATTCTGGAACAGGCCAATGCCCAGTACTATTGCTGCCAACAGGGCTGCCACCTGCGAACGGTTGCCTCGCAAGTCCCGCAACAGCTTCAGATATAGACCAGGCAGTCGCGGCATTGTTTACCAGCGGATCTTACTGGCGGGGAGTGGCGACTCGTTTTCCTGCACGTCTACTACCTGCCCACTGCGCAACCGCACGACGGTGTCGGCCATCTGGGATATCGCTTCGTTGTGCGTCACCAGCAGCAGAGTAAGCCCGTCACTGCGATTGATCTCCCGCAGCACCTCCAGGACTGCTACGCCCGTGCGGAAGTCAAGGTTACCAGTCGGTTCATCGCCCAGAAGCAAGAGGGGGTCTTTGGCCAAGGCGCGGGCAATGGCCACGCGCTGCTGCTCGCCGCCGGAGAGCTGGTGAGGGAAATGATCGGCTCGCTCGCCCAGGCCCACCCGTCTCAGTAGATCCAGGCAGTCGCTCTGGCTGTTGCTGATTTCCGCCACCAGTTCGACATTCTCTCGGGCAGTAAGAGTAGGTACCAGGTTGAAAGACTGGAAGATGAAGCTGACGGTATTGCGCCGGAAGCGGGTCAGTTGGTCTTCGCGGGCCGTGGTAATATCTTGGCCGGCGACGGTAACCGTGCCAGTGGTAGGGGTATCAAGACCGCCGATGATATTGATGAGGGTGGTCTTTCCCGAGCCGCTGGGGCCCAGCAGCACCACTACCTCACCGCGGGCCAGCTCCAGGTCCACGCCCCGCAGCGCCTCCACGGGAATTTCTCCCAGCATGTAGGTCTTGGTCACATTTTCGAGCACTACCAGTGGAGAGCTCATAGCTAATAGCGCTTAACCTGGGGCGGACTTGCAGTGCTACTTCGGATTCAGTACCGCGGAGGTCGGCTGCGGATTGACCCGTTGGCCGACCTGTAAGTCCTGTTGACCTGCGGTTATGATTAGATCTGCTTCCGTCAGCCCGTCGAGTATCTCCACCGCCAGATAGTTTGTCAGGCCGGTAGTAATCTGCTGTTGACTGGCACGACCATCACGTACCACCCACACGTAGCGGCCCTGTTGGTTCTCATTGACGGCGTCGGCGGGGATTAGCAGGGCCTGGCTGCGCAGAGTCACTGAGGCGTCCACATTGACCTCAGTGCCGGGTATCATATGCGACATTGGCTCGTCGAGGTCTATCCGTACCCGCACCGTCCGCGCCCCTGACTGCAGTTCACTGCGTGGTTTGGCCAGCGGACCGATTGCGGTTATCTTCCCACGGTAAGTCGTTGCGAGGTATGTTGGCAGCGATATCCGTACCGGCAGGCCCTGGTGCACTTTGGGCATGTCAATATCATTGATGTAGGCAACCACCCAAACCTGCTGTGGGTCAACCACGGTGAATAGCGGCTGGCCTGGGCTTACCGCGTCGCCTGGATCTACATATCTGCGGGCTATCACTCCCGCGAAGGGACTGTCAATGACCTGTATGTTCAGTTGATCGGCGGAGGTAGCGGCAAGCCCCGGGGGGCCGGGCGAGATGCGCGCCAGCGGGGCACCGTCAGCGACCCGCTCACCTTCAGCCGCGTACACTTGCTCCACCTCGCCAGCAGTCTTTGCTCCAACGCTGGCTACCTTGCCGTCAATCTCGCCAGTGGCGGATAGATGCCCGATCAGAGGTGAGGTTTGCGCAGAAACGACCTCCACTGGCGTCGGGCGGGGCCACGCCTCCCAGACAATAAGTGCTGCGATCACCACTGCAACTGCTGCGAGGATCCGCCACTTCCCCAGGGCGGGAGATTTTTCGTCGTCTTTTGGTGTACGATTGGCTGTAGATAGCATACTGTTCATCTTTGCGAGTTTATTTTCGCCCTGGCCAACTCATTATCCTCCCTGCCTCGCCCCCCGACATAGCAAAAGCCACCTCGGCGGTGGCCTTTGTCTATGAGTTCAGGCTCAATGTGAGTCTGTTGCCATTTGCCTTGGCCAACTCTAAAGCTGACGGGCGCCCGTCAGCTCCTGCGCTATTGGCTAAAAGCCCGCCATAAACTTGAGCTGCAGAAACTGCTGGTCGTCCACTTCACCCAGCGGCTCGCCCTCCAGGTCAAGGTTGGGCTCATCGCTACGTAGAGCTTGCGCGTAGGTAAGCTGGACAGAGGCGTTTTCGCCCAGTGAGCGATATGTGCGCACCGCCCACAAGTCTTGAAATACGACGCCGACCACCTGGCAGTCGTACCACCACGTGGGAGACTCCTCGTCAACGTGGTAGTAGCTGAAATGCAGAGGGAACTCGCCCAGATGCGTCCAGGCATTCGCGCCGATGAACTCCAGATTGGTCAAGACTGGCCGCCGCTCCAGCCAGCGGTCCCAGTACAGGAGGTTTGGGGGGCGGTTGCGCTGTTCGATCTTTACGTAAGGATGCAGCGAGGAGTACTGGACGTCGTACTCCGAGTCAACTATGGAATACCAGCCCTGCAGCCATAAATCATCGCTCTTGCACAGGTCCAGGGCTATGGCCAAAGCATCTGGCCGATGCTTCCTGGGATATACATAGCGGTTGGCATGGTGGAATATCCACCCATACTCAGCCACCAGATACTTGTCGCCGCTGTACCGATAAGATAGGTCAACACCGCGCACGTCCTCCTGCCCTACTCCGTCAGGTAGCCAGCTAAAGCCCAGGTCAGCCCGGTCACCATCGTATTGAACTCGTGACGAGAAGTAACCGTCGCTGCCGGGATTATTCGCCGGGATTGGTGCCCAGTTGTACGAGCTGCCCCCGTAGAACATATCCAGGTCCACATTATCTAGACCGAAGATTTCGTCGAAACGCCGCCGAAAGCCCTGCTGAGCACGGCGCTCGTTGTTGACCACCAGCCCTAGTGCATATTGTTGGAACTGGCGGCCAAAGCGCCAGAAATCATCTTCGCCAAAACTATGCGCGATCCAGGCCTCGTCCAACCACCATTCGTCGTTGCCGTATGGACGGAAGTAGTCAAACTCGAAAGGCTTGGGTGCGTTTTCGTACAGGGGGCCCTCCTTGACTTCTGTACCCAGCACCGAAAGAGGCAGCATCCCGTCGGCAAACTTCAGTCCGACCTTCGCCATGGTATCCTCGTCAATGTCGTAGCTGACCGAGAATAGCACAGTCAGGTCGTCGGCTTCGGTGTCGTGATCCAGGGCCCGACCTACCAGCCCGATGCGGTATTCGATAAATGCCTCTATTAGTGGCCGACGCAGCTCCTCCAGAGCTGTCACGCGCTTCTCGAGCTGGCCTACTTGGCCGGCGACGTCGTCCAAACCACGGCGGATTTCACTGATCTCTTCGGAAAACTCGTCCATTAGGCGGTCGATGAGGTCCCTGGCCTCGGTTAGATCAGCAGCTTCCCCAGGCGGCCCCTGGGGCCCGGCTGGGCCGGCCGGGCCTGGTGGACCAGGCGGTCCTTGCGGGCCCGGAGGGCCCGGCTCGCCAGGCGGTCCCGGAAGGCCCTTGAACTGGTCAAGGGCGTCCAGCAGTCGGCTCAGCGCCATGGCAAATTCATAGCGGGTCAAGGCGCGGTCGCCCCGGATGAAGCCGTCGGGATAACCAATGATGATGCCCATATCCATAAGCTTCTGGACAGCATCGTAGGCCCAGTGATCAAAGGGGACAAGGCGTTCTGCCGCCTGGGTAGGAGCCTCCGCTGGTGGAGCAGGAGGGACCAACGTGCCGTCTGCGTAGGCAGGCACCACAAAGAGCAGACAAATCACGCCACTTAGAAATCGCAACCTGAACATTTTGCACCCTCCCTCACATCTGAGGCACAATGGCCTCACCTCATTCACTGTGTGTTAGCGTAGGCTGCAAGTTCTGAACCGTTATTGCTGTAACTGTTGGTTTCCACGTTAGCAAGGCTACAGGCTAGCAAAAAGGGTATCGGACGTGCCGCCCGAGCCGACAATCTTTGGTGTATTATAGCCAATATACCTGTATTATAACCCACATATGCAATATGGTCAAATTAGCGATGCCGTAGACTGGCTATGTAGCTGTGATTACGCCGTAGACTCCCCTCTGCTGGGTATAGGAAGGATTTTGCCGGTTGGCGGCCAACTAGCACTGTACAATGAGCAACTACAAGCAGATTAGTTCATTCAGCGTTGACGATGGCGAGCTTGCCGAACATACTGTCGAATCGGAGCATCTGTACAGCGGAGCTATTCTCAATCTGCGTCGCGATACGGTGCGGCTGGCTAATGACCAACAGGCTACCCGTGAGGTGGTTGAACATGTGGACTCGGCCGCTGCCGTGCCGCTGCTGGATGATGGACGGGTGGTGCTGGTCGAGCAGTGGCGGCATCCGGTAGAGCAAGCCTTGCTGGAGATTCCTGCGGGCATCATAGATCCCGGCGAGCAGCCTGCTGAAGCTATGCATCGCGAGCTGACCGAAGAGACCGGCTATGCCGCCGGACGACTGGAGTTGCTATTCTCGACTTATCTGGCTCCGGGCTACTCCCAGGAGCTGATTCATATCTTCCTGGCCCAGGATTTGCAGCCGACCGAGGCCGCCCCCGATGATGACGAGATTATACGAGTTAAGAAGATCCCCTTTGAGGATGCCGTGGCCGCCTGTCTGCGCGGCGAGCTGACTGATGCCAAGACAGTTGCCGGCCTGCTGGCAGTGGCCGCACACAGGCAGTCACGCTAACGTCATTCGGAGATAGCAAGGTTGTGGCGAAATGATCCAGTTTGGATCTGATACTATCAGCGATCTCGATCAGTCCCTCCAGCTTGAGTGGCTGGAGACCAACGGACTGGGTGGGTTTGCCTCTTCGACTATAACAGGCGCCAATACCCGCCGCTATCACGGCTTGCTGGTCGCCGCTACCCGCCCGCCCGGTGGCCGACGTGTGCTGCTGAGCAGGGTTGACGAACAGTTCGACAGTGATGGCCGCCGCTTCGACCTGGCCACCAGCGTTTATGTCGGGGATGTGATCTATCCTAGAGGCTATCTGAACCTGGTTGAGTTCAAGCTCGATCCGTGGCCGATTATGACTTATCAGCTCGGCGATATAACCCTGGTCAAAGCGGTAACGATGCGCCACGGCCATAACCAGACGATAATTGCTTGGTACCTGGCCCAGGCTAATGCTCCTTGTTCACTGTCGGTGCGGCCGCTGATCGCCGGACGCGACTATCACCACCTGCAGGCGGCCAGCGGGGATCTCAATGCCCAGTTGCAGATCGATTCAGGCAGCTTTGCCATTCAGCCCTATGATGCAGACTCAACCCTGACGTTGACCTATCCGCAGGGGCAATTTTGGCCCGACGGCTTGTGGTACTACGATTATCTATACCATCGCGAGCGTGACCGGGGGTTGGACTGCACCGAAGACCTGTACAGTCCCGGGATCATTCAGTGGACGCTAAGACCGGGGGAGACAGTCTACCTGTGCGCCTCTACCGGACCGCTGGACGGCTGGCAGCCCGAGGCGTGGCTGCAATCCGAACGCCAGCGCCGAGCGCAGGTGGTCGCGCATCTGTCCCCCGAAGACGAATTTGGGCGGGCACTCACCTGTGCTGCTGACCAGTTCGTGGTCAGAGGCCAGCAGGCTGGCGAAGAGGGCCGTACCATAATCGCTGGTTATCCCTGGTTTGGTGACTGGGGACGCGATACAATGATTTCCCTGCCCGGCTTGCTGCTGGCGACCGGGCGGTTCGACGAAGCCAGGTCGGTATTGCATGCTTTTGCTGAGGCCACTGAGGACGGGTTGCTGCCCAACACCTTTGACGAGACTGGCGCCGGCGTCAGCTACAACACGGTGGACGCTGCCCTGTGGCTGTTCATAGCCGCTCACCGCTATATGGAGGCGACCGCCGACCGCCAGTTCTTGGCTGACCTGCTCTATCCCACGCTTGCTGAAATTATTCGGTCGTACTACCAGGGCGCTCGATTTGACATCTATGTAGATGACGATGGCCTGCTGTCGGCCGGAAATGAGCAAACCCAACTGACCTGGATGGATGCTGATCCGGGCGACGGCCCGGTCACTCCCCGCCACGGCAAGGCAGTCGAGATCAACGCCCTTTGGTACAATGCCCTGCGCATCGCCGCCGATTTTGCGAAGCAGCTTGACCAGGCAGAGGCTGCAGCAAACTTTACCGAACGTGCCGACAAGACCCGCACCAGCTTCCTGGATAACTTCTGGAACGAGCAGCTCGGTTACCTGTATGACTGTATCACCGATGGCCGCCCTGACCCGTCGCTGCGCCCCAACCAGGTTATCGCGCTGGCTTTGCCGTATGATTTACTTTCGGAACAGCAAGCGGAGCAAGTTCTGTGGCACGTCGCAGAGAAGCTGCTCACTCCTTACGGGCTGCGCACGCTCTCACCTGACGATCCCGCTTATCGCGGGCGGTACTTCGGCGACCAGCACGCGCGGGACAGCACCTATCATCAGGGCACAGTCTGGCCCTGGCTGCTGGGGCCATATATGACGGCCTATGTCAAGGTCTACGGGCTCAGTGACCAGACACGAAATTACTTGCGGGAGTTGACAGGACCGCTGCACGAGCACCTGCGCCAGGCGGGCCTCGGCTCGATATCTGAGATATTCGACGGCGATCTGCCCCACTATTCCCGTGGCTGCATCGCCCAGGCCTGGAGCGTCGCCGAGCTGCTGCGCTGCTGGACTGAACACGAGCTATTTGAGATTTGACTAATCTGGCCCTGTGTGCGCATCAGGCGCGGTGATCATTGGCAGGGAACAGTTATCTTGGATTATTCATAAACCGAAATGCACAGATGTATTGTGGTCTCAAAGCCGGTGGGAGGGCGTATCCTAGTTGGGACTATGCGACTCCGGTGGGGGATAACAGCATGCTATGTGTCGTACTGTTCCACTTTGAAAGTTTTTGCCGGAAAGGTGCGGAAAACCGGCTTTTTTCAAAAAGCGGGTTTTCCGCAAAATCCGTTAATGAATCTTGTGGGTTATGGCTGAGCCGACAGCAATTGACCGAATACGAAAGCTGGGCGAGGAGCTGCTAGAGCTTATCTTCCCGCCAGTCTGCCTGCTTTGTGAGAGGCCGGGACGCGAGGTCATCTGCGCGGGCTGCCGCGAGCAGTTTGCGCTGATCCAGCTGCCCTACTGCGTGCGGTGCGGGAAGCCGTTGCCCGAGTCGGCTGCTGCTGCGACTGTTTGCGGTCAGTGCCGGCAAGGCCCGCCTCAATTCGACGGAGCACGGGCCGTGGGACTGCATACTGCCACGCTGCGCGAGGCCGTCCTCAGGCTCAAATTCGCTCGCCGTCAGCGCCTGGTCGAGCCGCTGGCCGAGCTGCTTGCCGAGCGCGTTGGGATGGAACAGACGGATCCGGATGGACTGCCGTGGGAGAGCTTGACTGGGGTGGTGCCAGTGGTGCTGCATCCCCGCCGACGCAATTGGCGCGGTTTCGATCAGGCCGTGCTGCTATCTCGCCGGCTTGCCAGTCTCGCCGACTTGCCCTGCCGGGAGCAGGTCCTGGTGCGCAGTAAAGACACCGCCCCGCAAATCGGGCTGACACCAACCCAGCGCCGCAACAATATGAAAGACGCCTTTGCCGTCCCGCAGCCGGAGGCAGTGGCCGGGGAAAGCCTGCTGCTGATTGACGATGTCTATACCACTGGCAGTACGCTCAACGAGGCGGCTAAGGTGCTACACGGGGCCGGAGCCGAGTCGGTCTGGGCTTTGACGATAACCCGGGCCGTCCCCACCTGGCACCCCGATTTGGGCCAACACTTGGGTGACGAAGAAGACCTGCAAGCTGCTGATAACGTAGACATCTGATAGCTGAAAAGGAGAAAGTGCAGATAGCAATGGATCACTACGAGGAGCTTAATCTGGAAGCAGTGAGCACCGAATCCCTGGCCGAGCGGCCCAGCAATGTCCACATCCGCGATTTTGGCTCGGTCTGCCCGCCGCAGGCCAATGTGGGCAGCTTCCTTGACTCACTGCCTGATATTCTGGCCGGTCGCGATATCAAGCGGATAATTGCGGCAATTGTGAGTGCCCACCAGTGCGACCTGCCGGTCATCTTCTGCTACGGCGCGCACGTCGTCAAAGTGGGGCTGGCTCCGGTAGTCATCGAGCTTATCAAGCGAGGGGTGCTGACCAGCATAGCGACCAACGGCGCTGGCGCAATTCACGATGTCGAGATAGCTCTGGCCGGGCAGACCTCCGAGGATGTAGCCGCCGCTCTTCCCGGTGGGCGTTTCGGCATGGCTGAAGAGACCAGTGAGCTTATCAACGCTGCCGCCCGGCAGGCCTACCAGGAGGAGATAGGTCTGGGCACAGCGACCGCCCGCCGAATTGCCAACAGTGACGGTGAGCACATTGAACTAAGCATCCTGGCCGCGGCCTATCAGCAGCAGATTCCCGCCACTATCCACGTCGCGCTGGGCACCGACATAAATCATATGCACCCGTCAGCCGACGGTGCAGCTATCGGGGCGGGCAGCCTGCGCGATTTTCGCATCTTCGCCCGTCAGGTTACCAAACTTGGGGATGGTGGCGTGATAATCGTGGCTGGCTCGGCGGTGATCCTGCCACTGATTATCGAGAAATCGCTGGCCGTGGTGCGCAATCTGGGTTACGAGATAGGCGGCTTCACTGGGGTCAATCTCGACTTTATCAAACAGTACCGATCGGCCCTCAACCCGGTGGCGCGGGCTGGCGAGTTCGGGGGTGAGGGCATTACCCTCATCGGCCACCACGAGATAAATATTCCCCTGATTGCTGCCGGCGTCATCGAGAAGCTGTCGTGAGGGCGGCCGGTGTTCTACCCCACGCCGCCGATATGAAGCACCTGAGCCAGGTATGGAAAAAGCCCAATCATCCGCAGGCCAACCACTACCAGTAGAACTCCAAAGGCCTTCTTCAGTGTCTCCCCGGGTAGCATCTCCGCCAGGGGCGCGCCAATAAAGAAGCTGCCCACCACTGCTCCTACCGCCAGGGCACCTGCCAGGGCGAAGTCCACGTTTCCCAGCATGTGGTGGCGAGTTGCGGCCGCCAGCGATGTGACCGTTATCACTGCCAGGGAGGTGCCAATAGCTGTGTGCATACTGCACGCCCAGATGAACACCAGCGCCGGCACCAGCAGCACCCCGCCCCCAATGCCCAGTAGTGCTGATACTATTCCGACAGTTAGTCCTACGCCTAGATACGACAGTATTGGCGGTATCTTGTCCAAAATGAGTCCTCCTTAGTTATTGCGTGGGCCGTCTTGGTATTGCTGGTATTGGTGCGAACTGTCCAGGTGTGCTTTCACGAAATCACGGACTTCCTGCCAACTCAGGATTCCCTCTTTGCCCCCGAATTGTGAGACAACTGAAGCAGCATTGGCGGCTCCGATGCGCATTGCCTCATTAAGCTGGAGACCCTTGTGCAGCCCCATCACACAGGCAGCGGCGAACGCATCTCCCGCGCCCACCGTCGAGACTACCTCGGTGGGGTATGCGGGTATGGTGAAGAACGAGCGCCCGTCATAGCCCCACGAACCTGCCGCGCCGACCGTCATTACTACGTTCTGGCAGCCGGCCTGATGCAGCATCCGCAACATCTGCCGCTCGTCGCTGGGGCCGCGCAGCGGCTCTACCCCGGTAAGCTGATAGGCCTCAGCCCGATTCAAGAACATAACCGTGACCTGCTTGAGGGTCTCGCCCAGCCCTTGTATTCCCTGCTGCAACTGGCTGCTGCCCGGATTGATGGCCAACCGGACATCTTGCTCGCCGGCAAACGCAGCCAGCTTGCCAAACATTGGCGCACTTTCCCCATGCAGTGAGCTGATATAGAGCCATTGTGCCTCGGCAATCTGCTCGCGGGGAATATCCTCGTCACAGATGTGAGTGGCAGCACCCCGCGAGACCAGTATCGTTCGGTCGCCGGTAAAGCCAGTCAATATGACAGAGATGCCGGTCGGATGCTCTGTGCATTGCACGAACAGGGATGTATCCACGCCGCGCTCTTCAAGCTCCTCGATGACACGCTTTCCGGTCAGATCTCGGCCAATCTTGGAGAAGGCTGCCGTCTTCAAGCTCATTTTGGCGAAGGTCGCTGCCGTGTTGACGCTACCGCCGCCGGTGTCAAGTATGGTGCTATCCACGCTGATCTTGGCTCCATAGCTCAGCGCCAGATAATCAGTCCTGTGATCGGCGTCCTCGAAGCTGATAAGCTGGGTTTCGTCAATATTGACGAACACATCCTCGGTAGCACTGCCGGCTGTAATAATATCAAACATTGGCATATGCGTCCCCTGTCAAGCTGTGCAGTTCAGCGGATCTCACGCAGGTATCAGTTCGCGCCGGACTGCCAAGTTTCCTTCTGTTGTGGTGGGGACTATTGAGAAAAACTCGGAGCAAATCGTCAGCCTGCTGCGGGCGTCGGCCAATATGGACGCCGCCAATTTTGGCTCGGGTAGTTGCCCAGGCCTGGGAGAGGCGCTTCGTAATCAGATAAGGGGCGAACTAAACGCCGAGATCCTCTTTCGTCCACGGGTAGAGCTGGTTGAGCCGGGTTCGCTGCCTGCTGGTGAGGGTAAGGCCGTCCGCGTGGTAGACAAACGCGAGAAGTAGACTGTTCACGCAGTAAAGAACGGCAGTATACTATCTGCCGTACTACGCTACTATTGAAGTTTTTTGCCGGAAAGGTGCGGGAAAACCGGCTTTTTTCAAAAAGCGGGTTTTCCGCAAAATCCGTTTATGAATTCCATCGATTAGGGCACTATCTCCAGTTCCGGTCGCTTCGAGTAGTTTATGTTCATCGCCACTCGCCCGTTGACCCCTTCCGTGGCGGCGTCGAGCCGACTGTCCGCAACTGGCTCGATATTTGCGTAGATACTCTCGCCAGCCATTGCGATCGGGGTATAGTTTATCGTTCGCCCAGACTCTTCTTCAGCAGACGGTAGTGCAGGAGTTGCTCCGGGCTGATATAGCGCCAGCCGCGAGCCGCTGTCAGTGTCCGTTGGTGGCTGGACAGGGGAGACAGGCTGGGGTACAGTACCCGTTGACGCCAGAGTTGCGCCCGGCCGGATGGTAGCCACCGGGACAGCGGCTTCCTCCTCGTGGGGGTGCTCTGCCTTCAATGTTTCTGCGGGCTTCTCAACATCGGCTGGTTGGACTGAGGTGGCGGGAACTTCAGCCGGGCCGGCGACCTTCGGTGGTGCCTCGGCCAATCTGGGCGTTCTAGTTACTGGCTGTTGTGGTATCAGCAGTAACCCGATGAGCAGGGCCGCAGCAGCGGCGACAGCCGCGCCGACCCCCCGCTTTGAGATCCTCCAGCCCAGCAGGGAGATGACCCCGACTTCCCGCCGGGCGATCTCGGCCTCGACTGCATCATGCACACGAACTTCCAGACCCGCCGGCAGCGGCACCGGCTGAGCACGCCGCAGCGCCTCGGTAATCTGTTGGGTCCGGATCAACTGTTGATAGCATGCTTCGCAAGCGAAGAGATGCCGCCACATTGGTAACTGCTCTGGGGCGGTCACCTCCTCGTCCAGGTGGGCAGAAATCAAGGTTTGCGCATCACTACACGATATCTGCGCAACCGGCTCGGCCAGGGCAACTGCCCCGCGAATTGCCTCCAGCAGTTCCGGAGCTGGTTGGGGACGGGGTTGCGCCGACAGCTTAGATGAAATCAGCGCCAGCCAGCGGTGAACCGCCTCGCAGCGCGGGCAGCGGCTGATATGCTCAGCCATCTGTACCGCTTCGCTGCCTGGCAGCTCTCCGTCAACGTACGCCTGAACTTTTTCTGGCTCGGGGCACTCTGGCATTATCCTGTGCCTTCGCTAATTGTTTGACTGCTTAGGGCGGCAGTTCTCGGGCGAATGTAAGTCAAGCAGTTGACGTCTACTTCACTACTATAGACAATCGTTGCCGGTGGAAGTTTCTGCTCAGCGAAGAAATCGGAGAATTGTGGGGCTGGATCCCGCTAATCCGGATCATTCATGAATCTAAAGGCAGAAGGTCTTTCAGAAAAACATTCGTGCGGGCGGGGGTGCCCTGTTTCACTTTGAGCGGGGTACCTACATTTGACTGTACCCCCTCCCCCGTGCGTATAGATTAGCTACCAGGAACTGCCAGACAGCCGCCGAACGCGCTGCAGTCAACACCGGGTCGCATCTGTGCTCACTTGCGATCGCCTGCCCCCGTGAACGATACGACTATTCATGCCGGGGATATTTCCCCCATAGTTGCTTGCTGCATTCAGTATTGCCTGCGCGATGCGCTGATTCCTCCCGACATAACCTCCCAGGAGGTTGCCGGTGGGCTACAGCAGGCCACAGGACGCACCGATAGGGGGTTGCAAGGGGTGTGTGCCCTACCCGAGGGCAGAACGGGCATTAAATCGCTTCGTGTGCAGTTGTCTAAGCCGTTAAGAACCATATGTCAAGCATCCTTGCCAAGCTTCACGTAAACGACCGCACCGAAGCGGCCATCCTCGCGGCCCGCCACGGCCTAAGAGATCCCCTGCAACCCCCCGACAACTCATGCTACCTCACCAACCAAGCGTTTGGTGGTGAGTCGGATAGGTCTCAGAGAAACAGGACCGTTGCTGCTGGCGATTTGGGCCTCCAGCCTCATTTATCCGGGCAATGTAGGTGGTATCCTATTAGTGTGTTATTGTCCATTCTCCCGAAACTCAAGTGAAGGTGAAGAGCCATGCCGTCTACAATTCTCGACCGTTTCTGCCAGAAAGCAAGCCAGATCGTACAGAGCCAAGGGACTGCGTGTTTTGCCCTGAGCGCGGCTGACAGCCGCCTCTATCTTCAGGCAGCAGCCGATCTTGCCCCGCGAGATTTGCTCCGTCCGGGTCTGTGCGTGGAGATAGATGACGACTCGCAGTTCGCGGCAGCGGTAGTCCAGGCAATCGCCACGAAAACGTGCGTAATCCTGGACAGCCCACTAGAAATGTCAGACGCACACGTGCCCGGGCCGGCGATGGTCCTACCCGTCATCTGGGAGCGTCAGGCAGTAGAGCCTGACGAAGAGGCCGTCAAGCATCCTGTGGGAGTACTGGTCCTGTGGGGCAAGCACGGCGCGGACAGTTTTGACCGCGCAGACGAGCAACTAGCCAAGGCGCTTTCCAAGCAGGCGGCAGCTCTGCTGGTCGAGGAACACCAATCCGTTATCGCCCTCACCCAATCCCCGCTTTCCACCGCTGCCGCGGAGCTCATCGGCCACGTAGCTCACGAGTTGCGTACGCCGCTGACTGTAATTCAGGGGAACCTGCAGACGATGGAGTTGATGGTGGGTGATGAGATTACCCAAGAAGATCAACAGGTCATCAAAGAATTTGTGGGCACCGCGCTCATTCAGGCCTCGCGGCTCTTCCGCGTTTTGTCTGCAACCACCAGTATCTAGGCGGCTTTGCTCACCTCCGTGGCGAGACCTCTGCAGCGGAATTCAGGCAGTGTATCGACGTCAACAGGACGCGTATCGCCATTAACAGCCTCCTGTCATGCGGAAACACCCTTCGCATACCACCTGCTGGCATGGTGTTTCACCTCGTCCGGAAAGGTACGGGAAGCCGGCTTTTTTGAAAAAGCGGGTTTCCCGCAAGATCCGTCTATGAAATTTGTGGACTAGAACTCAGGCAAATAATGAGAAATTCGGGGCTGGACACGGGTGCGCCACCACGAGCGGGCCTTCTCTACCCATTCGAGGTAGGAGGGAGCTGATGTTGGGCTGGCGTCGGCGCCTTCCTCGGCCGCATACAGGGCCAGGCCAACACCGGTGGCATAAATGGGGCTGGCGACTCGGTTAGCCCCCCGTCCCACCCCGCGGGCACTGCCTAAGCGCACCGGGGTGTTTTCCATAATGTCGGAGGCCATCTCCAGGGTGCCAGGAAGCTGCGAGCCACCTCCAGTGAGCACTACCCCGCTGGTGACCGTATCGTACATACCGGCCTGCTGCAGATTTTCGATGGTAAGCTGGAATATCTCGACCAGCCGAGCTTGAATTATGTCAGCGATCAGTCCCCGGGGCACTCGCACCTGCTCACGGGTGCCGATCTCCTCGACCAGCACCGCATCATCGTCATTCATCATATTCGCAAAGGCGGTGCCGAACTGCTTCTTGACTTGTTCGGCCTGCTCGTAAGAGATGCGCAGCAGCTTGGCAATGTCGCCGGTGATCTGGTTGCCCGCAACAGGTATGGCCCCGCTGTGGGCTATGGCTCCGTTGGCAAAGACAGCCAGGTCAGTCGTCCCCCCGCCAATGTCCATCAGCACCACGCCCAGGTCGGATTCATCTTCGGCCAGCACGGCCAGGCTGGTGGCCACCGGCTCCAGGATTTGCTTTTGCACTTCAACGCCAGCTTCTTCCACGGCGGCGGCCACATTGCGCAAAGCCCCGGCTGCGGCGCTAACTACGTGAATGTTGGCATCCAGCCGCGAGGCGTGCATGCCCAGCGGGCGCTTTACACCACGTTGGCCGTCAATGGCAAAATCTCGCACCAGGGTATGAATTATCTCCCGGTCGTGGGGCAAAGCAACATTGTCGCAGGCGCTCTGGATGGCCTGCTCGACGTCTTCGCTGGTTATCTCGTCGCCGGACGCCACCCGCACCCGTCCGGTCACGTTCCGTGATTTGATGTGCGCACCCGTCACACCTACGTAGGCGCCGCCGATGGGCAGTTGCGCCATCCGCTCGGCTGCGCTCACCGACTGCTGCACCGACTTGACCGCGTGGGCGTGGTCAACGACGACTCCCTCGCGTAGCCCGCGCGAGGGATGCAGCCCAACCCCCAGAATATCGAGCTGCCCGCTGGCGGCGACGTGAGCGACTATTGTGCAGATCTTGGTCGTGCCTACATCTATGCTTGCTATGTAGCCTCCGTCAACCATCCCTATATTGCCTCACTGTTGTGGCTCGCAACACCACAAATCCGACCTTTATGACTCCGACCGCGGTTTCCAGACTGGTTGGTCCATAATTCTAACATCAATATACGCTGCCCGGCGCCCCTTTTCCTCTATCTGCTGCATTATTGCCAGGAACATCATTATCTTGCGCCTGAGGTTATCCGGACTGCCCAGCTTACCCAGCACCCCCGTCGGCGAGTAAAGCTGGACTAGATGGCGGTCGGTAAAGTCCATCACCAGCCCTTCGGTAGCCGAGCAGTCTTTCAGACCCTCCAGCGTCTCACTCAGCAGCTTCAGTTCGCCACCGTTCAGTTGCTCTCCTGGCTCCAGGGGGTCGTTCGCCAGTCCATAAAAGTGGATCAATGACCCGGGAAGCGCCGTGGTAGTGGCCACGCAGATACCTTCCTCATCAACCAGTGCCCATTGCTTGTCGGTCTTGATCGCGGCTATCGGGTGTCGGCGCTCAATATGTACTACCAGCCGGCCGGGCAAAGCGCGCTCTACGGAGGCTTGCTTGATCTCGGGGCAGTCCTCAAGCTGCTCAGCGATCCGTTGGACGGGATACAGAAGCGTACTGGCCCCGCTGGGTACTTCGGTGCCGGCCAGGGCCAGTTTGGCTAAGGCGCTGTCCGGCGCGCGTATTTGCACATCGCGGATGGCAAAATAGGGGGAGACTGCCAGCCCATAGCTGAAACTGGCTGCCACTGTCAATGCCAGCAGTTGGCCCGCTCGTAGATATCGGCTTGCTCGCCCTGATTGCCTCTGGGCTGAGTGACGAATCGCGTGACACACCCTTGCAGTAGCGTATGATACGATTGCTGGTGCGCCTGTTGTTCAGGTCACGCGCTACTCACTAATTGCTCGGCGGCGCGGTGAATGTCGCCGGCACCGATGGTTATCACCAGATCGCCGCTGGTTGCCTGCTGCTTCAAGAACTCTACAACATCGTCCAGTGCCGGCAGATAAGCGACTTGTCGGTCGGGGTGTCGGCTGCGAATGCGCTCACACAACTGCTGCCCGCTGACGTCCTCGCGGGGCTGCTCACGGGCGGCGTATGTCTGGGCTATCGCAATGATGTCCGCCTCGTCGAACGACTCGACGAATTCGTCCATCAGATACTCGGTCCGGCTATACAGGTGAGGCTGGAACACTGCTACGATGCGCGTGGCAAAGTGCTCGCGAGCGGCCTGCAGAGTTGCCTGGATCTCGGTGGGGTGATGAGCGTAGTCGTCAATAATCCGATAGCCATTCACCTGGCCGAGACATTCAAAGCGGCGCTTGATGCCCGTGAACTGACCCAGCGCACCAGCGGCCTGGTTAACTGGCAATCCCGCCCCGCAGGCAGCACCCAGCGCCGCCAGGGCATTGAGGATATTGTGACGCCCGACCATTCGCAGGCCAACTGGCGCCAGGGCCTCGCCGAAGACGATAGGAGTGAACTCCGTGCCCTGCGCCGTGGCAGTTATGTCGGTAGCGGTGATGTCTAACTCCGGGCTCAAACCGTAGGAGATCGGTTCTGCTGAACTGTTAGCCACCGCCTCGACCACCGTTGCGCTCTCGCCGTAGTATGCGATAAAGCCCTGGGGATCCGCTAGTGATACGAACTGGGCAAAGCTGCGGCGTAGCTCCGCGAAATTGCCGTAGCTGTCCAGATGATCCGGCTCTATGCTGGTCAGAACTTGGGAGCAGCCCGCGTAAACCCAAAACGAGCTGTCACTTTCGCAAGCTTCAAATATCGCCCAGTCACCGTTCCCCAGCCGGAAGTTACTGTCAATGTCCAGCCAGTGACCGCCCACAAAAACAGTAGGGTCGTAGCCCAGCTCAACGAAGATCGTACCGATCATCGCTGTGACGGTCGTCTTGCCGTGCGTACCGGTTACAGCAATACGGCGCTCTTGATCCAGCAGATAGCTGATTAGCTCGGCGCGGTGAACAACTGGCCGACCGGTGGCGCGGGCGGCCACGAGTTCGGGGTCATCTTCGCTAATGGCGGTGGTGTAGACGATGACCTGAGCATCCCCGATATTCTCTGCTGCCTGACCCAAAGTCACGCCAATGCCGCTATTCTGCAACTGTTTGACGTGTTGCGACTCGCGCTTGTCCGAACCGGTGACGCAGAACCCCTTTTCGTGTAGGGCCAGCGCCAGGCCGCTCATAGACACGCCGCCGATGCCGATGAAGTGCACATGCTGACCGGGTCGCAGTTCCAGGTGGCTTGTGGGCGGGCCGGCCTCCGTCATGATGCTGCTATTCTACGATATGCCCGGACTTTTGGCAAGTTACGGGGGCAAGGTCAGCCGGTAATCTCTACTATCCAAGCAGCAGGAGAGTGGACGTGTGCCAGAGGGTACCAAAGTGCCGTCCGCTGGATAAGCGCCAATTCACAGCCCTTTACGAGCAACAGTATGCTATCTGCTGTACTGTTCCACTTTGAAAGTTTTTGCCGGAAAGGTGCGGAAAACCGGTTTTTTTCAAAAAGCGGGTTTTCCGCAAAATCCGTTTATGAATTATTTGTGCTGCGGCTGGTTATTGCTGGTTCTCCTTAACCAGCAGGCGATTGACAGCGTTGAGATACGCCCGGGCGCTGGCCTCGATTATGTCGGTGCTGGCGGCTTTGCCGATCGTCTCCTGCCCGTTGTGCCGCACCTTCACGGTCGCTTCACCAACGGCATCCTTGCCTATACTGATGCTGCGCAGCGAGTAGTCCTCCAGCTCCAGGCTGACGCCGGTGATCCGCTCAATGGCCTGGTAGGCAGCGTCTACCGGACCGTTGCCGGTGGCGGCATCGGTGTAGGTTTCACCCTCCTTGCGCAGTGTCACGGTCGCAGTGGGCGTGCCGCCGGAGGTGGTCTCCAGGCTGACTAGTTCCCAGACCTCGGGAACCTGCGCCGTTGCCTCGTGCATTATCATCTGCAGGTCCTCGTCGTAAACCTGTTTCTTCTTGTCGGCTATCAACAGGAAGCGTTCGTAGATAGCGTCAATCTGGTCGTCACCGACCTTGTAGCCCAGCTCTTCCAGGCGCTGGCGCAGCCCGTGGCGGCCTGAGCGCCGCCCCAGGGTCAGCACGCTTTCGGCCAGCCCGACATCCTCCGGTCGCATTATCTCGTATGTCTGCCGGTTCATAATTACGCCGTGTTGATGGATGCCCGACTCGTGGGCGAAAGCATTTTCGCCGACGATTGCCTTGTTGTGCTGAACGACAAAGCCAGTCAGGTTAGAAACCATCCGTGAAGTCTTGATGATCTGCTGGGTGCGGACGTTGGTCGTGGCGTCTAACTCGGCGCCACGGGTCACCAGCGCCATCACGATCTCCTCCAGCGAGGCGTTGCCGGCGCGTTCACCCATGCCGTTGATGGTGCATTCGACCTGGCCGGCGCCGGCCTTGACTGCGGCCAGCGAATTGGCTACCGACATACCCAGGTCGTCGTGGCAGTGCACGCTGATAGTGCACTGATCAATGTTAGCGACATGCTCGAACAGATAGGCGATCGTCTCCTGCATCTCCCAGGGCGTGGCGTAGCCCACCGTGTCGGGGATATTGATCGTGGTTGCCCCGGCTTCGATGGTCGCCTGGACGATTTCGGCCAGATAGTCCAGGTCGGTGCGCGTTGCATCCATCGGTGAGAACTCCACATCCGCGCACAGCTCTCGGGCGTGGGCCACCTCCGCCGCTGCCATCTCCAGCACCTCGGCGGCCGTCTTCTTCAAGGTGGTTTCCAGATGAATCTTCGAGGTGCTGACGAATGTATGGATGCGCGGATGCTCTGAGTCCTTTACTGCCTCCCAGCAGCGGTCAATGTCCTCCGGCATCGTGCGGGCCAGTCCGCAAACGGCCGGGCCTTCCACCTCCAGGGCCACCCGCCGTACCGCCTCGAAGTCCTCGGGCGACGAGATAGGGAAGCCAGCCTCGATGATATCCACGTTGAGCGCGGCGAGCTGGTGGGCTATCGCTATCTTTTCATCTACGCTCAGGCTGGCGCCGGGTGATTGCTCCCCGTCGCGCAACGTGGTGTCGAAAATCTTGATTACTCTTGGCATCTTCATCTCCTCCTGCTTTCGTACCCCTTCAGTGTGACAGATAGGGTGCCGGCGAAACCCACTATCCACTAACCACTAGCCACTAACCACTGTCCGTCAGCAAAAAACCTTCCATCTCTTAAGAGACGGAAGGCCTTGGCAATCCGCGGTACCACTCTAATTGGTCGCTGCTGGCGACCCGCTTTGCTCGATACGGGAGACCATAGGCTTCTCCGATATCGGCTCCCTTTCAACGGTGGGAATTCCGGCGGTGCTTACTTGGGCACAAATCTGCCGGTTCAGCCCGCGACTCGGGGGCGAGCTTCAGCGCGCTTCGAATAGTCGCCTTCCAGCCGCTGGGCGACCTCTCTGTTATCCTCCCCGCGCCTACTACTCCCCGTCATCGTCTTTGCAGCTTCAATTTGACCAGATTATAGCCTATGGATACCCAAGAGTCAAGTGAGTTACACCTGTGCGGCACTACGGCCCTCCTGGCTGCGGCTGCGAGTCAATCGCCACCCGTGGCTCCACATTAGCGACTTGTAAGTCCACTGTGGCGTTTCCTACCCACTATCCACTAACCACTATCCACTGTCGTACCCTATCCATCTGGCCCGACGTTTTCCTTTATGTAATCATAGGTCAAATCGCAGGTCCACACGGTAGCCTGGGCGTCGCCGATGCCCAGATCAACCTCAATCAGAATCTCGTCAGCCTGCATTGCCGACCTGGCCTGGGCCTCATCGAAGCTTGCTGGCTCGCCGTGGCTCCAGGCGGTGATTCCCGCGCAGTTGATAGTGACCCTATTGGGATCAAGCTCCGGGTCAGCAGCACCCGTCGCCGCGGCGATGCGCCCCCAATTGAGGTCTTCCCCGAATAGTGAGGTCTTCACCAGATCGTAGTTAGCGATTGCGCGGGCGACGTGGCGCGCTTGCTCCCAACTGGTGGCTCCACTCACCCGGATCTCCACAAACTTGGTAGCGCCCTCCCCGTCGCGGGCGATCATCCTGGCCAGTTCCTGAGTTACATAACCTAATGCGGCCCGGAACTCTTTGTATCCTTCCGACTCGCTGCTCTCAATCGGTGCACTGCCGGCTGCGCCGTTGGCCAGGACCGCCACTGTGTCATTTGTGCTCATACAGCCGTCGGTCGAAATGCAGTTGAACGACAGCTCGACGTCCTGCTGCAGGCTGGCATTAAGGATTTCCGGGGCAATGGCCAGGTCGGTGGTGATGAAGCACAGCATCGTGGCCATATCCGGGCAGATCATCCCCGCGCCCTTGGCAATGCCGCTCATCTTCACCAGCTTCTCGCCCACCGCAAACTGCACCGACACCATCTTGGGGAAGGTGTCAGTGGTCATTATAGCGCGCGCCAACGAGTCAGGGTCGTCACGGGTGAGCCGGATGGCCGCCTGCGTGATGCCCCCCTGGATCTTGTCCATCGGAAGTTGCTGACCGATCTTACCCGTCGAGCACACGATAACGTCAGGACACTCCACGCCCAGTTGCTCGGCGGCCAGTGCGGCCATCTTCCTGGCATTGTCCAAGCCCTGCCGGCCGGTGGCGGCGTTGGCATTGCCACTGTTGCAAACGATCACCTGCGCCTGGCCGTCAGCGGTGTGCTCCTGAGTGACGAAGGTCGGTGCAGCCCGAAAGGCGTTCTTGGTAATCGTAACCGCAGCCGCGGCCGGCCGATCTGAAGCCAGTAGCATCAGGTCCAGTGACTCTGGTTTAATGCCACAGCACACCGCTGCCCCTGCAAAGCCCTCCGGGGCGGTGATACCCCCCTCAATAATGGTAAATGGTTGATCTAACATAGACAGTTCTCTCCACGGAGACGGGTGATAGAAGCAGCGAATGGGCGACCGCTACGGCCACAGCGCCGGCCGGTCCAGTGCGGTAGTCTCGGCGCAGCCAATCATAAGATTCAGGCACTGCAACACCGAGCCCGACAGCCCCTTGATGAGGTTGTCAATGGCCGACGTAGCAATCAGCCAGCCGGTATCCTCGGCCACGACCAGCCCGATGTGGCAATTATTCGAGCCGTTGACCTGCTTTGTCGTAGGCTGGATTCCCGCTGGCATAACTTCCACGAAAGGCTCGTTGGCGTAGAACTGTTGATACACCTCGCGCACGTCAGCTTCGGTCATCGGCTGGCGCAGCCGCCCGTAAGTGGTGGTCAGGATACCCCGGGTCACCGGCATCAGATGGGGCGCGAAGGTGACCTGTATCGGCTCATCGCTGAGTGCCGAAAGTTCCTGGTCCATCTCCGGGGTGTGGCGGTGGGCTGCCACACTGTACGCCTTCATTGATTCGTTAAGCTCCGGAAAATGGAAGGCCAGCGCCACTTTGCTGCGACCTGCTCCCGAAACCCCGCTCTTGCTATCCACAATGATGCCCTGGGATTCAATCAGGCCCGCTTTGACTGCCGGCGCCAGTGCCAGAATAGCCCCGGTCGGATAGCAGCCCGGTGCCGCTACCAGCCGCGCTGGAATAATCTCCTTCCGATGCAGTTCCGGCAAGCCGTAGACAGCCTCGGCCAGCAGCTCCGGATGGGGATGAGGCTGGTAGTATTTCTCATATTCGGCAGCGTCCTTGAGGCGAAAGTCGGCGGAAAAGTCAATGACCTTCAGGCCGCTATCCAGCGCTTCGGCCACAATATCGGCGCCCACCTTATGGGGCAGCGCCGAGCACAGCACCTCGGCACCGCTGCCCTCCAGCGCCGCGAGGCTGCTCTCGCCGATTGCCATATCAATTCTGCCCAGCAAGCTGGGATACAGGTCGGTGATGTTTTCGCCGGCCGTAGTATGACCGCCCAGATAGGCGATCTCGATTTCGGGATGTTCCAGCAGCAGCCGGATCAGCTCCACACCGCCGTATCCCGCTGCTCCAAATATACCTATTTTCGTCATTTTCTGTCCTCGTTTATACACTCCAATATTGTGGGAGAAGTGTCTTAATGGCAACTGTAGAGGATAACAGTATACTATCGTACTGTTCAAGTGTTAAAGTTTTTGCCGGAAAGGTGCGGAAAACCGGCTTTTTTCAAAAAGCGGGTTTTCCGCAAAATCCGTTTATCAATTCTGTGGCTTACCCAATAATCCCCCGCTCCAGCATGCCCTCGGCAATCTGCACTACGTTGGTGGCCGCGCCCTTGCGCAGGTTATCGGCCACTATCCACAGATTCAGGCCGTTTCTGATTGTGTTGTCCTGGCGAATGCGCCCCACCAGGACCATATCCTTATACTGGTCTTCGTATATGTCCGCCGCAGTCGGATATCGCAGCTCTTGCGGATCATTGCGAGATTCAACAGCAGCCGGATCCTCGGTCGGCCCGTCCATAACCACTACGCCCGGCGCCTGGGCGAGAATCTGTATCGCCTCTTCACGAGTTATGGGCTGTTCAAACTCCAGATTGACTGACTCGCTGTGCCCCAGCGGAATGGGCACGCGCACGGCGGTCGCGGTGATCGGCATATCCGGCTCACCGAGAATCTTGCGCGTCTCATGCACCATCTTCATCTCTTCTTTGGTATAGCCGTCCGCCAGGAATCGCTCAATATGAGGCAGGCAGTCCAGTATAATTGGCCGGGCGAAGACGCCTGGGTCAAAATCTATCGGCTCTCCGCGCAGAGACTTGTCCCACTCGGATAACTGTCGCTCCATTTCCTCAACCGCTGCCTGCCCCCAGCCGCTGACCGACTGATAGCTGGAAATAACCACCCGCTTGATGCCCGCGGCACGATGCAGCGGCGCCAGCGCCACTACCAGTTGAATAGTTGAGCAGTTGGGACTGGCAATCAGCCGGGTGTCCTCGGTAACTGCGTCCATGTTAATCTCTGGCACCACCAGCGGGACGGTCGGATCCAGCCGGAAGTCGCTACCGTTGTCAATGCAGTATGCGCCACATTCAATGGCCGTCTGCGCCCACTGCACGCTGGCTCCTTTGGCGCCCTCGCGGCCGGCAAAAAATACCACATCCAGCCCCTCGAACAGCTCTGCGCGTGTCTCTTGAACCTGGATTTGCTCGCCGCCGAGCATCTCGGTACGTGCGCTTGTTGCCATCACCCGCAGGGGCTCGCTGAGGGGGAAGTTGCGTTCCCGCACACAGCTTACGATGCGGTCGCCTACCGGCCCCACCCCGACTAATCCGGCTCGTACAGTCACACAGATCACCTTTTCTATCCGGTACGACGGGCGTCTCGCCCGTCACTCATCTCACAGAATTGTGTCCAGCCCGTAGACCAGTCCCTGCAGGTCCAGGACTCTGCGCACAGCCAGCAGCACCCCGGGAATGAAACACTCCCGGCCCGTGGTGATGTGTTCGATCTTGAGCACTTCTCCGATGTCCCCGAATACCACTTCCTGATTGGCCACATAGCCGGGCATTCTAACGCTGTGGACGTGAATGCCTGCGGTCTCGCCGCCGCGCACGCCCGTCAACTCCTCATGAGCGGTGGGCACCTCGCGCATCGGCCGCTGGCTCGCTTCGGCCATCTTCTCGGCAGTGATGAGCGCCGTGCCCGAGGGCGCGTCGGCCTTCTTCTCATGATGCCGCTCGACGATTTCGCTGTAGTCGAAGTTGGTGGCAGCCTCGGCGGCAAACTTCATCATCAGGTTGGCCCCGATGCTGAAATTCGGCGCTATCAGGCAGGGCGTATCCGTCTTTGCGCACATCCTCTGGACCACCTGCAGGTCCACTGGCGAAAGTCCCGTCGTCCCCACCACACAGGCCACGCCGGCGTTAAGTGCCGCCTGGATGTTGTCCATCACCACATCCGGAGTGGTGAAATCTATCATAATCTGCGGCTGACTTTCTTCCAGAGCCGCCGCCAGATGCCCGCTGCACACAATATCCTCAGGCCCGCCGGGGACAATCTCGCTTAGCGGCTGGCCCCGCCCGGCCGGGTCCACTGCGCCAACCAGCTTCATATCCGCCTCCTCCAGCACGCCGCCCACCACATACTTGCCCATCTGCCCGCAGACGCCCGTGACCAGAATAGTCAGTTGCTGGGCCAACATTGCTCGCCCTCCACTGGGTAAGTCAGTATACAAGTAGTGAGTCAGAAGTATAGCAAATCCCTGGCGGCATTGCAAACCTGGCGTGCCCGCTCTTTAGGCTGCATCGGCTGATGAGGACTGGTCTGGCTGGGCTGGACAGTGAACTTTTGTCTGCCAGCAGCGGTCAATATGTCTATGGTTTGCGCTGGGTTAATGGTAAGCTCCAGATACGGAGTTGATCCCAGAAGGTTGACGCTGCCCGAAAGGATTGAGTATAATCCTTGACGCTATGCATCATTATTCAACCAACTCGATCATCATTCGGCTATGGTTGGTAGCAATTGCCATGCTGGCCGTGACAGTGCTGCTGGCCATCAGCCCGGCCCAGGCGCAGAAGAAAGTCTGGACGGCGTGGGTTGAGGCCGATGTGGTAAATGTGCGCAGCGGCCCGGGCACGGACCGGAAGAAGATTGGCTCACTTACCAAGGGTACCAAGGTCTTTGTGACCGCATTTCGCAACAAGTGGTGCTGGGCCAAGCTCCCCGACGACAGTTGGGGCTGGATTTCCGAGCCGCTGCTGCAGTTCTCCTACGATAAGGGCCGGCAGTTGGCAGTCCCTGGCAATTCGCAGGACGCGTCCTCCTCTCATCCCCCCGCCTGGATTAAAGTTGCCGCCGCCAACGTCCGCAGCGGACCAGGGCTGGGTTATGACCGGTACGGTTCATTGGCCAAAGGTACCAAGGTCTACAAACGGGCCCAGCGCGGGGAATGGGTCAAGTGCAAGACGCCGGGCGGGGAGGGCTGGATCCGCCGGGACTTGCTGGAATTCGACGTGAACGCCGGCCGCCAGCTCGTCCAAGAGGCCGGAACTCCCGCCGGCAGTCGCGGTGTGAAGTCGGCCAAAGCCTATATTAACGGTGACAAGGTTCGCCTGCGCAGCGGTCCCAGCACTGAATCCGAGATGATTGCCCTGCTCAACAAAGGCCAAGTCGTCCATGTCTTTGGGGAGAAGGGCGATTGGAGGCAGGTTACCGTACAGGGCGGCAACACCGGCTGGTTGGCTGGTTGGCTGATTAAGTATGAGACGGACTCAGGCAATACACCCGATGTAGACCCACTGCCCGGCGCGCCCCCTAACTTTCCTTCTCCTGAGTATCGCAATGTGTCTGGTGGCAACGGACAAGAACTGTATGCATGGATCGACGGCAGCAAGGTCAACGTCCGTGCTGGCCCGGGCACCGATCAGCCCGTCCGCCTGCAGCTTGCCCGTGGGCAGAAAGTCGAGGTGCTCGGTGCCGACGGGCACTGGTGTCGAGTGAAGGTCCCGCCTGGCACTGTGGGCTGGGTGGCTGGCTGGGTGATCAGTTTTCTGCCTCCCGGTCAGGAGATCACCGTTGAGCAGAATGGCGAGACAGTTGCAGTCAAGGTCGGTTGGGTGGCTCGTCCCGAGGTCAACCTGCGGGCCGGACCAGGCACCAACTATGAAGAGATCGGCGACCTGGTACTTAGCACCCAGGTGATCATAACCGATCAGCGTGGCGACTGGTATGAGGTCCTGCTGGACAACGATAAGACAGGCTGGGTGGCCAGTTGGCTGATTGACACCCGCGAAGAGCGCATTGCTCGCCAAGAAGGTGCCAGCGCTGGCTCGCCGGGCGCCGGCAAGGGTAGCCAAATTGTCCGCACTGCTCTGCGATACATGGGCTACCCCTACGCCATGGGTGGGGAGAGTCCCAGCGGATTCGACTGCTCGGGCTTTGTCCAGTACGTAATGGCTCAGAACGGCATCAGGGTCTCGCGCACCTCCCGGACGCTTTTCCGTGACGGGACACCTGTCTCGCGCGGCCAACTACGACCTGGCGATGTGGTTTTTTTCCGAAATACTTACCGGCGAGGCCTATCCCATGTGGGCATCTACGTCAACGACAACAAGTTCATCCATGCGGCCGATCGCCGCCGGGACGTGACCGTCAGTCGCCTTGATCAGGGCCACTACGCTTCTCGCTATGCCGGCGCCAAGCGCATGTATTGACCCGCGCCTCTGCGGATCGCTACAGAATCTCGTGAGGTGGCACGATGAGTCTCTCGCCTCAGATCGGTCCCGAAATCTTCCGCGCCTATGACATTCGCGGCGAGGTCGGCCCCCAGATAAACCCCCAGGTAGTCCGCACCATCGCCCGCGCCTACGGCAGTCGCTTCCCCGACCCCGCCGCTGCCACTGTGGTGGTCGGCCGCGACATCCGCGAATCATCAGAAGAACTGTGCCAGGCGGCTGTTGAGGGGCTGATGAGCTGCGGCTGCCGGGTAATTGACATCGGCCAGTGCCCGACGCCGGTGGTCTACTTCGCCATCGGCCTGTGGCAGGCCGATGGGGGAATGGGCATCACCGCCTCGCATCGCCCGCCGCAGTATAACGGTATTAAAGTGCGTTGGGGCGAGTGGCCCTTCTACGGCGACCAGCTCCAGGAGCTGTATCAGCAGGTAGTTGCTGGCGAGTTTGCCCGGGGCGACGGCAGCTACGAAGAGCGCGACATCTGGCCAGAGTATTTCGATATCGCTGCCGCCCAGGTCCCCGGCGACTGCTTGCTGCGGGTCGTTCTGGATGTCGGTAACGGCTGTGGGACCTTCAATGCCCCGCGCCTGCTGGAGGCGATTGGCTGCCAGGTGGAGGTGCTCTTCTCTGAGCCTGACGGTACCTTCCCCAATCGTTCGCCCGATCCGCTCAGCGACGAAGCGATGACCCAGTGTGCCCGGCGTGTGGTCGAGACCGGCGCTGACCTGGGTATTGCCATTGACG
>JAUVZM010000033.1 GCA_030602615.1 bacterium | reverse complement strand
CCCCTCCCGCGCACCGATAGCATAGGCGGCTACAAGCATCCCCTCGATGATGGCGTGCGGACTTCCCTCTAGAAGGCTGCGATCCATGAACGCCCCTGGGTCACCTTCGTCGGCGTTGCAGATGAGATACTTCTCATCGCCAGGTGACTTGCGACACAGTTCCCACTTGAGGCCTGTCGGAAAGCCAGCGCCGCCACGGCCGCGCAATTCTGACAGCTTAACCTCCTCGATTACCTCTTCCGGGGACATCTCACAAAGAGCTTTAGCCAGTGCCTTGTAGCCGTCGCGCACAATGTAGTCATCCAGATCAGTGGGATCAAGTTCCCCATTATGCCGGAAGACCAACCGCTCTTGGAGGTTGTAGAAGGGCACGTCATGTTCGTACGCGACCTTGCACCCAGAGACAGGGTCCGTGTAGCACAAGTCATCGATGACCTTGCCCCCCAGCGCCGTCTGCTCAATAATAGCAGGAACATCCTCAACTTGCACGCCAGGGTAGAAGAACCTCTCGGGAAGAACGACCACGACCGGGCCCTGTTCGCAGAAACCGTGACAGCCAGTGCGCTTTAGTCTTATCTTGTCGCCAATGCCGCGCTGTTGTATTTCGTGTTCGAAAGCTGTGTAGGCTTGCGCCGATCCCAAAGCAGTGCAGCCCGTGCCCCCGCACAGAGTAATGGTGCGAAGAGCATCTTCTTTACGCTGGGACAGGCGCTGCCGCCGGACGTCCAGTGCTTGGGGCGAGTCAATTTTGCTCACTAGCCTGAGTCCTCCTGATACATTTGCAGGACACGAAGCGCCTTCCGAGGGTCCATATTGCCGTGGTAGGTGGAGTCGACCACTATAACCGGCCCAAGGGCACAAGCTCCCAGACAGGCCACAGTCTGCAGCGTAAACATCATGTCATCGGTGGTCTGTTCTTCCTCGATACCAAGTTCGGCCTTCACAGCGTCTATCACCCTTCTGCCACCGCGGACATAGCAGGCGGTGCCGCGACAGCAGCGGATAGTGTGCCGCCCGTGGGGTTCGGTATAAAACTGGGCGTAAAAGCTGACCACGCCGTAGATGCGGCTGAGGCGGGTCTTAGTATGGCGGCTGATCGCCTCAAGCGCCTCTGGAGGAAGGTAGCCGTACCGCGCCTGCACCTCCTGAAGAACGCCTATGAGGTTCGACCCCGGTGAGATACTCAGTTCGGCAAGCAGTGCCTGCACCTCGGCCTCGGACGGCGCCTGGGCTGCTCTTTGCTGATCGGTTATCGTTTCTGCCATACGGGTAGTTCCTCCAAACAATATCGGACCTTGCCCGTGTGCCCGTCTTCTGCTATCCCGATCTCCAGAGCTTGACCGCTAGCCATCCTGCTCTAATTCTTCGTGCGAGCCGAAACCTCCTCCAGCAGACCACGTTGCCAAATAGTCCGGGCTGGAGCTGTGGCTTTCACGCATTCTTCGGCCTGGCTGTGGCACTGCTTGCCCTGGGCGGCAAGGTCATCCTCTGTTGGTACGAGAGTCGCATAGCTCGCCACCAGTCGCGGTGCGGGCAGAAATGACATCGGGGTAGCTACCTCAATCAGCCAGAACCTGGATCAGATCGCCGGGCCGAAGCTGACCGGGATAGATGATGCGCACAAAGATCCCCGCCCGAGCCACCAGAGAGTCGCCGAATTGGCGGCTGATTGCGGAAGGCTCGGAGCCTTCCTTGCCTATCTGACTGATGATACCGACGGCTGTTGTACCCAGCAGCAGAGGGGTCTCCAGAGGCAATGAGGGGAGCTCCAGGCCTGCGGTGGTGATATTCTCGGCAGAGTCGCCGGGGCCGGCCTCCACGCCTCGCTCGCGGGCCTGTTGGATGCTCTCGGTGGCCAGCAAGCTGACCTGGCGTGGCCCGGGGCCAGCGTGAGCATCGCCGCTGACACCGTGATCAACCTGCAAGTCTATTTCTAGCACGTTGCTTTTTGGCGTGTCCTTTTGCTCGCTGATGGAGACCGCCACGACTTCGCCCACACCTGGTGCCCGCCAGTAGCCGCTGCGGCCTCCAGCCTTGGTCAGGACCATGATGTTGTGGATATAGGCGGCCCGGTCAACTCCCTTGCACATATCATATACCGTCAGCGCGGCGAGGCTGGCGGCGGTCAGGGCCTCCATCTCCACACCCGTGCGCGCCTCCGCCACGGTCGTTGCCTGGATGCACACGCGCTCCAGGGGTGGGATTGCAGTGCAAGACACCTCGACGTTTGTCAGCGGTATATTGTGGCAAAGCGGCACCAGACTGGAGGTCTGCTTGGCTGCCGTGATGCCAGCCAGGCGAGCCGCTGCCAGGACGTTACCTTTGGGTAGCGTGCCAGCACTGATGGCCTGAGCAGTTTCGGCCGACATTCGCACCTGTGCCGCTGCCACTGCCCGGCGCCGACTGATCAGCTTGTCAGTCACGTCAATCATCCGAAGGTCCTGGGATTCAGCATCTGACAACTTTGGCTCCTCCTTCATCCGTCCACGCAGTTCATTTCGGTAGTGCTGGGGGCTTATGCCGTGAGATGTCCTCCCTCTCATTGTTCAAAGACAATCTCTCCGGTTTGGCGCGTTGAGTAGCCCCCCAGTTTCTCAACAGCGTCCCGAAACGCCGCATCATTGATGGTTTCAACCATAGCCTCAATCCTAGCAAGCTCCAGGAATCGCTTGGGAATGACTAAGTCGTATCGTTCTTCAGTGATTGGCACGAAATCGAGTTCGAAGGCGCGGGCTGCTGCCAATATGCCCAGTCCCGCATCGGCACTGCCCTGTCTGATGGCTTCGGCAACCATTGTGTGGGTATAGGCCTCCCGCTCGTAGCCGGCTACGGCTGTCGGCGGAATGCCATGCTCCTTGAGGAGGAAGTCCAGCAACACGCGGGTGCCTGATCCGGGTTGGCGATTAACAAATGTCACATCTTCTCGCGCCAAATCGGCTGGGGCCTTTATGCCCATGGGGTCACCAGGGCTGACCAGTAGGCCGACCTCTCGGAAGCTCAGGTTTATCATAACCAGTGGTAGGTCCGCCAGCCACCGCTGAATGTAGCTGACATTGTATTGTTTTGTTTCGGGGTCCAGCAGATGAGTGCCGGCGGCCATCCCCTCGCCACGTCCTATTGCGGCCAGCCCTTCGGTGCTACCTGTATTCAAGCAGACCAGATGCAGCGGCGGCCAGCGCTCTGCCAGCCGCTCGGCCAGCGCCGCCAGAGCCAAATCATGGCTGCCGATAGCCACGATGCTTCGCTCAATCCTCGCCCGGGGAACCAGCAGTTTCACAGCCACCTCAGTGCCGGCCTCCAGTCCCTCGCGTGTCTGGTCAATTGTCAGCAGGCCGTGCGCTTGTGCCAGGGAGCTGATTGACCCGCTGCCGCGAGCCAACGGTACCACGGTCCGGTGTTGGCCATCATCGCACATCACCACACGCAGCGTTTCCTCGATGCCGGCGGCCGAAGGCAGCTTGCGCCGCAACCGGGCGCGTACTTGCTGGCGCTCATGTTCAGCAAGGCCAAGCCTTCGAGTAATCAGCGGTCTGGCAAATCCTTGCAGGCACATCCACGCTGCCACCGAGTAGCCGGGCAGGCCGACGATAGGCGTGTTATCTATCCAGCCGAGCGCCAGTGGCTTGCCGGGCATCATTTCCACTCCATGCACCAGCAGCTCGCCCAATTGGGCAATGATACTGGGCACAAAATCACGGCTGCCCGCCGATGAGCCGGCTATTATCAGCACTATATCACTGTCTGCGGCAGCCCGACTAATAGCCTGGGCCAGAGCAGTTTCCTCGTCGGGAACCGGCTCCTGCAGTTGGGGGGCGCAGCCCCATTGGCTCAGCGCTGCCGCTATCATTGGCCCATTGTACTCGACGAACTGACCCTTGCCCGGAGCTTGCCCTACCGGAAGGCATTCAGCTCCGGTGGGAATGATGGCGACTGTTGGCTTGCATCTCACTGGTACCGTCCACACCTGGGCGGCCAGCAGCCGGCCAATATGTCGCGGTTGCAGTTTTTCACCGGCAGTCACCAGCAAGTCTCCCGCCGTCACCTCTTCACCGACCAGCCGGACATGTTGCCCGGGGAAGGCAGGCGCCATCATCTCTATTGTGTCTGCCTGTTGGTGGACCTCTTCAATCTTGTGTACGGCATCCTTGTCGGGAGGCAGGGGATTGCCCGTATTGATTGGCTCGGCCTGTCCGGGAACCTCCAGTGTGACTGGCTGAGCCTCGGAAGCATCAAAGGTTAGTTGGGAGCGCACTGCATACCCGTCCATCGCCGCAGCAGCAAAGCTGGGAGATGAAGCTCGTGCGTAGATTGCAGCACCAGTAACTCGTCCCACCGCCTCGGCTGTCTCAACTTCTTCTACTGGCAGCTCCGGCAATCCACTGGCCCGCTCTAGCAGGATTCTGCGGGCCTGCTCGGGCGCCATCATCTTCAAATATATGCGCCTATCCGGGTGCATTGTTGGCAGCTATCTCCACAGTATTACCGGCGCCTGCTCACCCTCGGTCAGGCCCTCGGTGCCGGTGTCAATCTCAATGAAGCCATCGGTCTGCGCCAGTGTTGACAGGGAAGCCGATTTTCCAAAAATCGGCTCAGCCCATAGCTCGTCGTCATCACGCCGCAGCTTCACTCTTACGTATTCGGTCAGACCGGCTTCGGAGGGTATGTTACGGGTCACCTGTGCGATCTGGGTCGCATCGTGTACCTCGGTGCCAGTCAGCCAGCCGATTACGGGCCGCACCAGCCGATGGAAGACAATAAGCGCGGAGACCGGATGGCCGGGCAGCCCAAAGATGAGCCTGTGGTCCTGCGCGGCCACGATGGTCGGTTTGCCGGGCCGCAGGGCGATACCATCGACGAAAATCTGCTCGATCGTCAGCTCGGCCAGGACCTGCCGGGTTATGTCCCGTGTGCCGGCGGAGCTGCCCCCTGATATGAGTAGGATGTCACAGTCGTCCAAGGCTGCTCGCGCTGTGCTAAGCAGCTCATCGACATCGTCACGGACGATACCCAGCATAAGTGGCTCACTGCCATTGCTGCGGCAGGCGGCCGCCAGTCCGTAGGCATTGGCGTCGCGAGTCTGGCCTGGGGCGGGCTCAATCTCGGGAGCAACGATTTCGTCGCCGGTGCTGAAGATGCCCACGCACGGCCGGCGGTAGACTTCCACCTGGGTCTCGCCCAGGGCGCTGAGCAGGGCGATCTCCGCTGGACCCAGTACCGACCCTGGCGCGAGGGCCTGCTTACCCTCCGGCATATCCTCGCCCACTTGCTGTACATACTGACCGGGAGCTGCTGCGCGGAAGATTTGCACCTCGTCTGTGCCCATCAGGTCGGCGTATTCGACCATGACCACGGCATCTGCGCCGGCGGGGAGCATCCCTCCGGTGGGGATCGGGGCAGCCTCACCGAATTGCACGGTGAAATCCGGCGTCTGCCCGATGTGAACAGTTCCGGTGAGTTGCAACAGTACCGCGTTAGCCGGCGAGGCACTGAAGGTATCACTGGCGCGAACGGCGTAGCCATCTCGGATTGAGCGGGCGAAGTGGGGGAGAGGAGCGCGCGCTGAAATGACAGTAGCTAGTACTCGCCCGACAGCCTCCAGCAAGGGCACTCGCTCTGTGTCCATACGGTGCTTGCCCAGGCGCTCGCGGCACAGCCGTCGAGCTTCTTTCAGTGATACTAACTCGCGGAAAGTCTCGGTCTGCATTGCAGGGTTACTTTCGCGCCGATGGCTCACAATCCTTCGTTTACTGTACTGAACCAGCAAGTAGCGCCCAGAGGAGCGGTGAAATGTGATAGGGCGCTCACGGATGACAGCGATGAGCGAACAGTGTATGACTTGCAGGCAGGAAAGGTGACAGCTCCCCCGTTTGTACTCAGCCAGCCCGCATTTCCCGATGACAACGCTCTGCTAGAACAACCCCACCGTGGTGCCGTCCTCGTCAATGTCAACATCCACGGCGGCCGGGCGGGTGGGCAGTCCGGGCATGGTACGCATCTCTCCGCACAGCGGATAGAGGAAGCCAGCCCCCAGCGATGGGCGGATATCCCGAATCGGCACAGTAAACCCGGTCGGTCGGCCCTTCAGTGACGGGTCGTGGCTTAACGACAGGTGCGTCTTGGCCATGCAGATGGGCAGATTGTCCAGACCCTGCTTGGTGAACTGGCTTATCTTGCGCTCGGCAATGGCCGAGTACTCCACGCCGTCAGCACCGTAGATTTCGACTGCAATCGTCTCGATCTTCTCTTTAATCGGCGCGTCGAGCGGATACAGGAACTTGAAGTCGTTGTCCTGTGCGCACACTTCGACCACTGCCTCAGCCAACTCGACGCCGCCGGGACCACCGTCGGCGTGTACGCGCGTCTCCACAGCAGCCTTGGCGCCTGCCGCCAGGGCCTCTTCCTGCACCACGTCAAGCTCTTCCTGGGTATCGGTGGGAAAGGCGTTGAGGGAGACTACTACCGGCAGGCCCATCTTGCCCATATTCTCGATATGCTTGGCGAGGTTAGCGCAGCCGGCGCGCAGCGCAGGCATATTCGGCTTGACAATCTCGTCCATCGGCGGCTTGCGGCCCGGCTTGAACTCAAAGGCGCCCCCGTGCATCTTCAGAGCCCGCACCGTGGCCACGATCACCACCGCCGACGGCTTGAGTCCGCCCACTCGACACTTGATATTCAGGAACTTCTCCGCGCCACAGTCGGCCCCAAAGCCCGCCTCGGTGACTACGTAGTCGGCCAGCTTCACGGCGATCCTATCGGCCAGAATAGAGTTGGTGCCGATGGCGATGTTGGCAAACGGGCCAGCGTGCACAAAGATCGGGCCGTTGTCAAGCTGCTGGCAGAGGTTAGGCTTGATGGCGTCCTTCATTAGAACAGTCATTGCCCCGGCAGCGTCCAGGTCCTCTGCCGTCACGGGATTGCCGTCGCGGTCGTAGGCGACCTGGACACGACCAAAGCGCTTGCGGATGTCGGTAAGGCCACTGGTCAGGGCCAGGATGGCCATAACCTCGGAGGCCACAGTAATATCGAACTGCGACTCGCGCGGCCAACCGCCACTCCTACCCCCCAGCCCGATGACTATTTTACGCAGCGCCACATCATTCATATCCACACCGCGGTTCCAACTGATGCTGAACGGGTCAATGTTCAGCGGGTTCTTGTGCCAGAGGCTGCCGTCAATCATCGCCGCCAGCAGGTTATTGGTTGCGCCGACGGCGTGGATGTCACCAGTGAAGTGCAGGTTGATCTCTTCCATCGGCACTGCCTGGGCGTATCCGCCGCCGCAGGCGCCGCCCTTGATCCCGAAGGTCGGGCCCATGGATGGCTCACGCATGGTCGCCATGGCCTTCTTCCCGATATGGCGCATGGCCTGGGCCAGGCCCAGAGTGATCACGGTCTTGCCCTCACCCAGGGGTGTAGGAGTAATGGCGGTGACCAGAATGAATTTGGCGTCAGGCTCGTCGGCCAGCCGGTCGAGGGTAGACAGGTCAACCTTGGCCATATGGTCGCCGTACAGCTTCAGTTCCTCGCGCTGGATCCCCGCGTCGCTGGCTACGTCTACAATGGAGCGCAATTCGGCTTGTTGGGCAATTTCTAGATCGCTGAGCATCGCAAACTTCCTTTCTTTAGTACATCATTTGTAGACCTGTCAGTAACCTTCATAGAACACCGGACAGAAAGAACCGTCCGGTGTCTGGCAAGTCAGTATCCTGCTTGCTGGAGAATCTCCCCCACTGCCTGCAGAGCCGGTGAAGATTCGGGAAGTTCCCGCAGCGACCGGTTATTCCAATCGTACTCTTCCACCTGTTCGTCGGCAGGGATCCGGCCCAGGTAGGTTGTACCCTTAATCTGCTGCAACGGCTCGACTCTGCTCTCGCTGAAACGGTGGTTGGCTACCAGGTAGATGTTTTTGTAGGTGATATTAATCTCCGCGCTAATGTGTTTGAGCCGTTCGACGTTGCGCAGGGCCTTAGAGGAAGGATCCATTACTACAAAAAGATCGTCAATCTCGTTGGCTATTCGTCGGTTTATATGTTCCAGCCCGCCGGGCGCGTCCACCACAGTGACGACGTAACCCTTCGCCAACTCGGGCAGAATACCTCGCAGAATTTCGTTGGGGAAGCAGTAGCAACCCTGTGTCCACTTAACGCCGGTGGACAGCAGATCGAAATCATTCGACTCGTACAGGCAGCTCATCTGCAGGAGATATTCTATTTTCTGGGGCAAGGGCATCGTACCCAGATTGGCCGACTCCCCCCCTGATGTTTGAATATCGTAGAGGACGTCGGAAATTGTGCTTATCCCACTCTCCTCGAGATTTATTCCCAGCATCGCCGCCAGGCTCTGGTCCGCGTCAGCGTCGATCAGCAACTGGGGCGTCGGTAAGAATCGTGTTGCTAAGGCGGCAAAGGCGGTCTTGCCGCTGCCGCCCCTTCCTGTAACTACAATTAGCTTGCCCATTATGCACTAAGCATCTCCATTGAGCTGCTCTTCCAGCTTGGTCAGAATTTGGCTTAGATCCGACTTGAAATCCTGGCCGGCTATTCCGGCAAAAACGTCTTCGTCACTGAGTCCTTCGTAGTGCGGCAATATGCCTAATACGGGCACCGGCGCAAGGGCATCCCGAATCTTGGTCGTCTCCTGTTCACTGCTGGCATCATTGCCCACCGCCCATATGCGCGTGATACCAATATCCTCGGCCAGCCTATGTATGCGCTCCACTGTCCGCAGTGCGGAACCGGCTGGGCGTGTCACGATCAGTAGTGCATCTACTGCTTGCGCGGTGCCCCGCCCCAGGTGCTCCAGTCCAGCCACCATGTCCACTATTAGATCGCGCTCGGCGTGGACCAACTCTCGGAGAATGGTCCGTAGCGTGGCATTTTCCGGGCACATACAGCCGGTACCGCCCTCGTCCACTACGCCCATTACCAGCAGGCTGATGTCGCGGTCGTTGATCTCGTAGTCGGCGATGAGGTCGGTCACCTCGGGGTCTAGCAAAAACATCCCGCCCTGGCCGGCGGAACTTCCGGCCTGCTCTGCTATCAACTGGCGCATCTCCGACAGTGGCTTGACATCGGCCAGCAAATGTTGGGGAAAGCCCAGCGCATAGCCCAGGCAGTTATTAGGATCAGCATCCACCGCCCACGGGCTTCGGCCCTGCTCGGCTAGCAGCAGACAAAGCCCCGCTGCCACTGTGGTCTTGCCCACACCACCTTTGCCGGCTATAGCTATCTTCATGGTTACTTACCTTGGGATGCTTCGGCCAAAGCCTGGCGAACAACATCTTCAAACAGGAATAGCGACTTATGCATCAGGGTGTCGTCCATTGGTGGCACCATAGTCATGCTGGCCAGGCAGGGCCGGCTGTGGTGCAGCGTCCTGGCCTTCTCAATCAGCGCTTCGGCGGCTTCCGTTCCAACCAGACGCTCCACAGCCCATTCTGTGAGGCCACAGGGCGCGCTTCGTATGCAGCGCGCCTCCGTCACCACGCCATCGGTTATTACCAGTTCCAGTTGCGGACGCCCTACCCGGTATTCATCACAAAACTGCTTGATTGCAGGTGTAGCCGGATGCAGCGAACAAAATGGCTCGGGAAAAGCCACCCTTACATCGAATTTGTCACAATCCCCGCTGACTTGGCGCACCAATCCGGGGCGCACCCAGTTGGGATTTTCTATCGGCACAATCAGCGCCCGCCCTCCGCCCTCGCTGAGCAGAGCCGGTAGCTCGGCCAGCAGGTCGTGGTGCAGATGAACTGCAATGGTTACGTCAGCCTCACCGGTCTGCTGCGGCAAGAATTCCCGAGGATTGTCCACAATCATCGGGAGCTGCTGGGGCACCTCGCTGACCGATACTTCCCCGCCTGCCGCCTGCAAGTGCTCAGCCAGGCGCTGCCAGAAGTGACCTGGCGTGTGTAGGATGTGGACCAAAAGCATCTGTTCTCATTCCCACTTTTTTGGGTCTGGCCGACTATTTGCGATAAGCCTTGAGAAAATCGTCACAGTAAACATTGCGATTAAGCAGCACCTCGCTGGTGATGGCTGCGTCCATCAATTCACTGTCCAACGGGTCCACAATGGCAGCGTCCAGCCCGTTGGCCAATGCCATGACCAGATAGATGCGGTTAATCAGTTCCCGGTGAAGGGCGCCCTGCGAGATATTGCTCAGACCCAGAATGGTCTTAGGCGGCGGGTCAGAGAGCGCTTTGCACATCTGCAGCGTATTAAGTACCTCCTGCGGCACCTGTTGCAGAGCGTTTACCGGCAGAATCACCGCGTCAATATACAGGTCGGTTGTGCTGATCCCCTGTTCCATACATGCTGAGACCAGCCGCAAGGCTATCTCCATACGACCGTTGGCATCACGGGGTACCCCTTCGGCGTCGATGGTCAGGCCAATCACCGGGCAGTCGTATTCGGCAGCCAGCGGCAGGACCTTCTCCATCCGCTCCTCTTCGCCGGTCGTTGAATTGATAATGGCGTTACCCTCAGCGGCCTCCAGGCCGACCCGCATCACCTCGGTATTGGGACTATCTATGCACAGCGGCACATCAACGACTTCCTTAGTAATCTCCACCAGCCATTGCATAGCACCGAGCTTGTCGGGGGAGGCCGGGCCGACGTTGATGTCCAGGGCATTGGCGCCGGCGGCCACCTGATCGCGGGCCAGTTGCTGAATCGGTGCCGGATCCTGGGCCTGGATAGCCTTCTTTACGTCAGTGAACATTCCATTGATGCGCTCGCCGATAACGAACATTGAACACCCTCCTTGGTCTCAGGTCAATCTGCGGACAGCGGCCGATCAGACGGGCTGGCCGGACATCATCTCGTCAATATGGTCGCGAACGTAGGCCACCGCTTCGGGATGCCGCATCACCAGAATATCGGTGGCGGCGTGCAGAAACAGTGTCGCGGTGGCTACTTCCCAGATTATACCGCGCTTCTCCAGCGGGCCCCATTCGGGCGCATCTTCTTCGGGCTGCCAGGCTTCTTTCACCCGCCAGGCTTCTGAGCCAACAATTGATAGCATTGGCATCTGCAGCATCTTATCGCCATCCAGCGCCGCCAGGCGGGTGCGCTCCAGAATCGAGTAGGCATATTCAACACCATAACCCAGGCTGCCAGTGACCTGATACATAATAATATCCCCTAGATCCATCCCCATGTCGGTAACGAGAATGTTGACCTGTTTTTGGATATTGATATCCAGGGGCGATTGGTTGATGATCAGATGGCCGTCGGCTAGTGCCGAGGCGCAGATAGTCTTGTAGTTGTCTTCGGTAGCTGACCCCAGGACACAGCGCTCTCCTGATCCCGCCTGGCTGCAGAATGGCATAATCTCGTTGTCCTTCTCATCGTTGTCACAGCCCCAGATGATCAGGGGAACCCCCACTGCCTCCAGCACCGACTGGATAGTCTCGGCACACTGGTCGGCGGACGCGTTGCTGCCATCCGGATTAGCGCTGACCAGCCGCAAACAGATCAAATCAGCGCCGAATTGCTCTACTGCCTTCTGAGCCCAGGCGGCCGGATCGTCCCAGACATCCTCATAGTGCCGAGCCAGTGGCTCGGGCCAGCCTGTAGGTGTCTCGTCAAGTACCTCCATAGCGATGACAGGACGGTTGGGTGTTTCGCCCTCGAAATGCAGGAAGGGAAGAGTTTGCTCCCCGCCGATGGTAATTGTGGAGGTGCGCGTGCCGCCTTCTTCTTCGGTGGCGCCAATTGTTGCCGTCTGCACCTCGGCGGTCCAGCGCTCTTTCGGGATTGTCAGAGGCATCGGTCTATGCTCCTTTTCTTACATATCTACGGAGGGAAATCGCGACAGGTCGGTATGGGGGATGAAATTGCTTGCTATGAATTCGTCCATAAAGTCGGTATCGCTGCTTAGGTCCAGGTAAGTCATTGCGCTGACCGTTTCTTGGGCTTGTTCTCGAGCTTGGCGCGACATCAGCGTCAAATACGCCCCGGCCAAGGCACTGTCGCCAACTACTTCGATGCGCTCGCGGGGGACGTCGGGTAGCAGCCCGATGGCCACAGCTCTATCCACATTTAGTCCTGCGCCAAAGGCGCCGGCTAGATACACATGCTCTACATCTGTCGCTGCCAGATCGAGCTTGCCCAGCAACACGTTGATCGCTGCAAGCACTGCAGCCTTTGAGCGCAGCAAGTTTTCAATGTCATGCTGGTAAATGACAATCGGCTCGCCAATAGCTGTCTCATCAGCCTCGAAAAGTGTGAAACCCAGCTCGCCGTCGCTCCGGCGCAGTCGGTCGGACGGGAAGTCGGCATTCATATTGCCGGTGCGATCAATGACCTCGGCTTCGACCAGCGAGGCAATCATCTCCACCAGGCCGCTGCCAGCAATGCCCCGGGGACGCTGACCGGCAATAGTCTCGTAGTCCACAGCATCGCGGTCCCGACTGTAGTGAAAGTTGGTCACTGCCCCCGCCGTAGCGGGCATCGCGGCCTCCACACCCACACCCTCAAAGGCTGGTCCCGCTGAACATGATGCGCACATCAGCCAATCCTTATTGCCGGCCACAATCTCGCCGTTCGTTCCCACATCTACCAGCAAGGCCAACTCCTCGGCCTCGTGCATACCAGTGGCCACCACACCCGCGGTGATATCCCCGCCGACAAAGCCGCTTACCGCCGGATGACATACACAGACTGCAGCCTGGGGATGAATATTCAGCCCCAGCTGTTCTGCAGTAACCACCGGCATTTCAGTAGCTGGCGGCGTGTGGGGGGTGCGGCGAATGGGGCTGGCATCAATACGCAGCAGGAAGTTGATCATCGTAGCATTGCCTGCCACACTGGCCGCGATGACCTCATCAGGCGCAGCATTATGTTCGTCGTATAGATAGCGGAAGATTTCATTCAGTGTGTCTATGATTGCCTGGTGCATGTTCTGGAGCTGCTCAGGACCTTTCTGGGTCCAGACAATGCGGCTTATGACATCCTCGCCGTAGGCGATCTGTCCGTTGCGGCGGATTGCCCTGCCTACAACTTGACCATTATCAAGGTCCACCAGTTCTACTGCGACAGTGCTGGTGCCTACGTCAATGGCCAAGCCTATTGACCGCTGGGCTGCTGTGGGTGGCCGGATGGCGGCTATCTTTCGGGCCAGACCGGTGTCAGTGACCGCTATGGCGACTTGGAAGTCGTTCTCGCGCAGTGCCTGAGGCAGTTCGCGCAGAACAGGAAGATCAATGGTGAGCGGCTCCAGCTCGGCCTCGTCATTCAGCAGCTCCCGCCGCAGCCGTTCCATATCGGTGAGGGTATCTTCCAGGGTCGGCTTCGGCAGATCCAGGACAAACTGCTGTGCCAGTGGGCTGAGCGGCTCAAAACGACTCAGGTCTACCAGCTTGGGCTTGAGCGGCTCCATCTCGTGGATAATGAAGTCTTCCGCCCGGCTGCCAATCGGAACCTTGACGGTAATATCCTCGCTGATCACTGACTGACAGGCCAGCACCTTTATGCCCTCCCCGGTAGCTGTTGGCCATTGCTGCCAGTGAGCCTCGTCTTTAGGCTGCACGGTGCCGGAGGTTACCACTACCTGGCACTGCTGGCAGGTACCCTGCCCGCCACAGTAGGTGGCTATGCCCACGCCGGCTCTGTTAGCAACCTCCAGGATTGTTTCCCCAGCCTCGGCTGGGGCCTCAACTTGATAGTCTTCGAAGATGACAGTTGGTGAATCCATCAGTTAGCGTTCTCTTCGAGCGCAACAAACACGTCCAGTTAGAACTGGGCGATGCGCTCCTCATATTCTGTCTTAAAAAATGTTGGAATACCGGCCGACTCGCGTGGGCCTACTACAATGTTCCAGCCCGATGCCTCTTCCAGTTCCCCGCTGAGCACCGCTACACCACCGGGCAGGACTGCTATCTTGTTCGCAACTTTTTCCTCAATGCCGCACTCTTCTATGGTTTTGGCAATGGTCTCGGCAGTGAAGTCTTCGGCAGCCCAGGCGGTGAGTACGGAAGTCCCCTCGGTGTCCACGACCACTACCCAGGCGTCTATGTTCCCGGCGCTGGTATCGGCCTCCACTGTATAGTATGTCAGCGAGAAGTTGGTGGTAATCAGCACTGGCGACGTCTCGTCAGGTTCACCGATTTCATAGACACCGCTCTCCACCTGAATAGGCTTCTGCGGATCGGTATAAATGTTCAATCGCGCTGTAACCATCGTGAGTAAGGCATTGCGAGTGAGCAGGTCAGTCACTACGATACCGGCGTATTTAGCAATCAGTTCAGAAGCGGATATGATTTTCTCAACTTCATTGTTACCTATGGTAAAACCGATTGTGGGAAAGCCCATCGGCTTGACTTTTTCGTTAATGGCAGCACGCTCTACAATGGTCTGGTTCTGCAGAACGGCGTTCAGCTCTCGGGCACCGCTGTCCAGCACCAGGTCCTCCAGCCCGGCCTCCCCGGCCTTCTCGCTAAGTTCATAAAGCTCATCCAGGTTCTGACCACGGATCACCAGCGGACAATCGAACTCTTTGGCCAGTGCCGCCATCTCGTCGAAATTATCCGCGCCAGCGGCGTAGATTAAGGGCCGACCGTCGCCGCAAGCTTCCAGGGCGCCGTGCATACTTCCCGGGTCATCGCTCATTAACACCAGCGGCAGTGTGGAGACTTCTGTGGCTAGCTGAGCCGCCTGCGGCAGGCTACCGTCATCGTCATTTAGGGCAATGAGGTCCAGGTCAAACATCATCCCCACGCGGTCAAATTCAGTCTTACAGGCTGTCGTTATCCGCTCGCGCGTCTCCTCTTCGGACAGGCTCGTGTTGACCTGTATGGCGATGCCGCACGGGTTATGGAATGTTTCTTCGTGGCGAAACAGCACTGTCTGGCCGCCGATTTGCAGAGCATTGTCTCCGGTGCCGATGGTCACCGTCTTCATCGGCGGCGCGGAACTGCCTTCCAATGCGGCGGTGGCCTCTTCGGTCACGTGGGGACACTCATCTAAAGATGCCTGTCCTTGGGCCAGCTTCATAGCAAAAGCCAGACAGGTGGGAATGCCACAATCACCGCAATTAGTCTTCGGCAACTGTTTGTAAATATCCATTGCAGTTAGGGCCACGACAACGCCTCCGTTGCGTAAGTAGTTAACCTCAATGTGAGGTCGTTGCTACAGCAGTGCTTCCATCTCCAGCGCAGGGTGTTTGACTTTCTGGAGGTGCTCGACCAAGTCGTTGATAGCCCCGGCATCATCTTCGGTACCGATCTGATCGGGCAGGTCGGGCATATCCAGTTCTTTGGCCCGCTCCTGCAGGCCCTCCGCCAGGTCTTCCTTGAGCTCTTTAGGCATCCACACCAGCCGGGGGAGACCGCCGTCAGCGGTTATGAACTTGCGACTAATGACGTAGCGGCGCCCGACACCGAGGAATCCGGGGGTCTGGTGTCCGCCGCCGACTGTGCCCGCCAGTGTACTGAACTCCATCCCCAACGGCGTCATACCAGTATACTCGCGGTTGACGATCATAAAGCCATTGGCCTCGGGCAGCATTGCCAGGATGCACTCGAAGCAGCCGCATGAGGTCATTGGGGAGTCCATAATTGAGTAAAGGCTGACCCGATCAACTGTGCCGTGCGATTCCCGTCTCACGAAGTCATTGATCTTTTCCCACTCGCCAATTGTCGCATCAATACAGCGGCCCTTTTCCACTGGCTGATTGGCTCCATGCGGACTGATCTCGTAGGCGGCCTTGCCGTCCAGCCAGTTGTAAGCCCCGCATAGCCCCAGCCGCTCCGGACTGATGATGCAGATATGATCGGGTGCATAGGATTGACACAGGCTGCACGAGTAGAAGATGTCCACGCTCTCGTCGGTCATCTCGCCTATGCGCTCGTCGCGCTCATGATAGGCCGCCTGTGCCTCCGGAAGCAGCTGTTCTATCTTATTTTGATCGGTCGTAATGATAGCCTGGACTTTGTCAATGATTGCGCCCATCTCGTCTTTAAGCTCGGCAATGATGACGTCACCGAAGTGGCGCAGCCGCCAGCCGGCAGCGAACGCGTCCTTGCTTACCCGCACCCACGCCATATCCCGCTGGCCCATGTGGAAGATGCCGTGGGCATAGTTGGCGGTACTGTGGATGCGTCGCTCCAGGATGCTTTCGAAGTCTTTCTGCATCTTACGGCCGGCTACTTCCAGATAGATCCCCAGGGGCATCGCCCCGCCTTCTTCCACTGTATCAATGTCCGGCCCGATAACCTCTACCTTGCCGTCTTCCACTTCGTCCATATCTCGCATAGTCACATACTCAAAGGCGGTTGAATACTTGCCACCGAACTCCACATGCATATCGGGGCGACGCACCGTCTCCCCTTCAAAAGCAGGGGCTACCGGAACGGGTACGTCCACCTCGCGTACAGTCACCTTCACCCCCCGCACATCCACGCACCTCTGCACTATCTTATCATGGTCCAGTTCCCGCACCAGTTCCTCGTAGGTGCACACTCCCGTCGGGAGGATCTGCGGGATATTGGTATCACAGATAACCGGGAATCCCATGTTGATAGCGCCAGCGCCGCTGGCATATTTCAAATCGTCAATGGCGCCCAGCCCCAGCCCAAATGCAAAGATGTGAGCCCGGGTATAATCCAGACAGCCATTCCAGTCACCCTTGTCCAGACCACCAAAGGTCAATGCCCCCCGAATGGCCCAATTCAGCGCATAGATTATGGACTCGGTGTCGGGGCCCAGTGGGACAATATAGATATCCCATCCGCTGGCCGGGTTCTCCAGTATGTCATCGGGCAGGACATGCGCCTCGATGAGCTGGTCGCGCATCGTCTGGCCTTCGTGGTTACCAATGAGGAAGGTAAGGAGACTGCGCTTCTGCAGCTCGCGGATGATGTATTCGGCCGTTTCTGGATCAGGAGCCGCACCCACCACTGCAGCAAAACCCGGTAACCGGCCGTCCACCAACTGAATGCCCAGGCTGCGCAGCCACGTATCTGAGATAAAGCCGTGCCAGCCGTCCTGGGGTTCTTCCTCGTACAGGTAGCGCAGCGCGGCCAGCATCTCTTCGGCCAGCAGTGTAACGATTCCCGAATCGAGCGCACTGCTCAAATAAGGCAGCCACAGTTTCTCGGTCGGCTCCTCGTGGAGCAGTGATTTGGTCTGCTCGAGGACTGGCTGCATCTCGCCGAGCGTCTCCACCTCTTCACCCAGCAGAGCACAGGCCATCGGCAGATAGAATGCCGTCTGCGGAAAACCAACCTTCTGCTCTTCACCAAACTCGGCTAAGGCCTCCTGCAACCGTTGTTCCGCTCTGCCTACCACGTCATGCGATCCGCGAACCGCGGCTGCTGCTACCTCTTTGGACATCGGGAGAGAACCTCCTTGATGATATCAAATCCGCTATTGCTACATCCATCTGTGGCGGGCAGAAGTTGCGTTGATGCCCGCCGTGAAGCTAGCTTGCTTCTAACTCGCGTAAGACTTCAGCATATTTATTGCGCCGGCACTTCGGGCAGATATGCAGCCGGTCAGCATCGATTTCCAACTGCTCAGCAAGTCGCTCAATCCGGCGAGGCGGTGCAATTGATTTCCCGCAAATATTGCATTGTATTGCTGCCACCTACTTGCCTCCTGTCAAACCAACCGAGCAGGCATTGCCGCTCATCTCGCTACTCTAGCTGGGTGCTGCTTGCTGGTACTGTTCTTCCAGGGCCGCTTCCATAGCCTCCAGTATCCGTCGCTGAACCTCAGTAGCAAGATCTGCATCCTCAACCAACTGTAAAGCTCCAGTCGGACACGCCTCCACACACGCGGGCGGCTGACCTGCTTGCTGTCGGTCGATACACATATCACACTTGAGCGCCGTCTTGCCGTCGGCGCTCATCCGGATCATACCGAACGGGCAGACAATAACGCACGCCTGACAGCCGACACACAGCTCCTCGTCCAGTATCACTGGCCCATCGGGATCGAGCCTCTGTATGGCCTCTTGGGGGCATACCGCTGCGCAGGGCGCATCCTGGCAGTGTTGGCAATGCAGAGGCACAGCCGCCTCGCCAAGGGCTACTACTGCCATGCGCGGCTGGGGCAGGGGATCTTGCTGAGTTGCTTCGAACAGCTCACCCAAGTCTGAATGGGCCACTGCGCAAGCTATCTCGCAACTGTGGCAGCCTGTACAGCGCTCGACATCTACCGTGATTACTTGTGGCACGCTTCTATCTCCTTCGCAACTGAAACAGGCTGGCCTTAGCTGGCTGCCGCCGGCAACGCCTGCTCATACATCATCTCGTCCAGCCCCAGTGCCGCGCGCTTCTTGTCCATGTGCCTGATCATCATATGTGCGGCCTTGATTGGGTCTGCCTCGAAGTCAAAGCTGGCTCCTACTATATCTTCGAGGCCCTCTACGACGAGCTTATGCAATTCAGGCGCTCCTAGCACATTCTGGGGCGTTCCGAAGATGGTGTATATGCCCGAAGCAACCACGTAATAGCCGATAGCGACAGCCTTTTCCGACATCCACTCGGGAGCAGCACCTGCCACTGGCAACTCGCTTATATCCTCGCCCAGGCCACCCTCGGCGACCATCTCAGCACAAGCGATCAGAATGCGGCTGTTATCCACGCACGAGCCGACATGCAGCACCGGTGGCATTCCGATTGCCTCGCAGACCTCCTTCAGCCCATCGCCGGCCATCTCAAGAGCGGCCTCCGGCTGCAGCAGTCCGGCGCGGGCATCGGCCAGCGCCGAGCAGCCGGTGACGACCACCAGCACATCGTTTCTTATCAGTTCCTTGGCCATAGTAATGTGTCCGTAGCCCTGGGGAATCTGAGGATTCTCGCAGCCCACAACGCCGGCCACACCGCGCAATCGTCCTGCCATAATTGCATCGTTAAGCGGCCGATATGACGGACGGAAGCGGCCGCCCAGCAGCGTATAGACATACTCAGCGGTAAAGCCGGCAACCAGGTCCATTTCTTCGTCCGGAATCTGAACACGCTGGCCATCGCGGTTGGCAAAGTTCTCCACACCTACCGAAACGATCTGCCTGGCTATTTCCAGCGCTTGATCCTCATGGAACTCCAGATGCTCTACGCCGGGCATCTTCGTTTTGGGTGAAGTGGTCAACAGCTTGGTGTGGAAGCGCTCAGACAGATGCGCAAGCTGCGGCATGATGCACTGGACGTCCACGACCATAGCGTCAACCGCACCGGTCATTATGGCCAGCTCCTGATGCAGGAAGGTGCCGGCTGAGGGAATGCCCTTGCGCATTAGCAGTTCATTGCTGGTGCAGCATTGTCCGGCCAGAATTATGCCCGCTGCTCCCAGTTCCTTGGCTCGTGCGACCAACTCAGGGTCGCGAGTTGCCTCAACTATCATCTCTGAGAGAGTGGGCTCGTGGCCGTGCACCAGTATATTGACGTGGTCTTCCTTCAGTACACCCAGGTTTGTCTTGGCGCGAATCGGCTCGGGCGAGCCGAACAGAACGTCCTGCAGGTCAGTAGCGATCATCGAGCCGCCCCAGCCGTCGGCCAGGGCTGCTCGCATGCCCTGGCGCATGATATTCCTGTAGTCGGCGTCCACGCCCATGGTGGTCTGGTGCATCAATTCCACGACTTCCCGGTCTATACCACGGGGCATCAGGCCCTGCTCCCGCCACAGCTTGACGCGAGGCGCCGGCGCCCGCAGGGCGAATTGAAGTTCGCCCTCCTGCTGGCCAAACTCTGCTAATGTCTTTTCCGCCACCGCCTCGGCCATTTTCGTCACTGATTGACCGTCTGTCGCCACTCCATATTCTTCAGCGATGACTCGCAGCTTCTGCGGATCGCGGATCTGGTAGCCGCTGTCAGGATTGCGAGCGGCTTCCAGCAGGGTCAGTGCCACATCGCGGCCGTGGTCGGAGTGGGCCGCTGCCCCGGCGGCGAGCATACGTACCAGATTACGAGCGGCAATGGTATTGGCATCGGCCCCACAGATGCCTTCCTGCGGCCCGTCACCAAACGGGTCTACCCGACAAGGGCCCATGTGGCAGATGCGGCAGCAGATACCGAGCTGGCCAAAGCCACACTGCGGCTGCATCTCTTCATACCGGTCCCAGGCCAGGCCGATTTCATCCTGCTGGGCCCGGTCAATCATCTGCTGGGCGGCCGAGTCAATCGAGCGCTCTTCGGGGGCGGTCATTGTCTACCTACTTTCCAGTATTTGCGCTGAAGCGGCGCATCCGAGTTGCCCTGTCGGTGCGAGTCGGAGTGGTATGATGGACCGTTCGGCCCGTCGTTCTTGAATGGCTTTCGAGTGGCCTCACCGGACTGAGTAGACCTTGCATCTTCATCTAATTGGCAGCGATGCAAACCGCTGGGTGGGCGGCGTTCTGTCAAGAAGGTACAGACAAAAAAGGGGAGACGAGATTGCCCCCAATCTGCTATCGCAGCCACACAATCCAGCTAAGCTGTATTTATTGCGCCATCATCCTTACAAAATCGGAGCCGCACAGCACTCCGCGTCGTCCTTGGTGGGCCGAGTCAATTATATAGCAAGGCTGCTATCATAGTATATGCTGAACTCGGAGCCCTGTCAAGCAGCAAATTGTGCTTAATGAGAGCCTCGCGCCAGCCTGGCAAGGACTACTATCCGATCGCTACTTGGTGCGCCGCGGCTCGAAGATACGCGAGGCCGGTCCCTGGTGGATACTGTAGTCACGAGCTTCGTGGTGGGCACCCGCCAGTACTTCCATTCCCTCACCGATCTTCTCCACACGCTCCTGGATGAGTACCCAGACGCAATCATTGTCAGCGTTGACCTCGCACTTGCCGTCGTCAGTGGTACCGCCACAGGGTCCGTGCACCTGGCCCTTAGGGCATCTGGTGATGGGGCAGATTCCACCAAATTCGTCAACCACGCAGTCGCCACAGGCCGAGCACCACTCGTAGAACTGTCCATGGCGAATCGTATCGCCCAGAAATAGGGTATTGACGCCGGAAATCACTGGTTTATCAACTGACTCTGTTACCGCCTGAGCGCCTGCACCGCAGGCCAGTACCAGGACAGCATCGGCGGCAGCGACGACTTCTTTATTCTTACGCAACAGCCGACCGACATCCAGGACCTGGCAGGTGACATCCGGTACCACTGTCCCCGTGATGATCTTGCCCGCGTCGGTGAGCCGCTGGCTCATTTCGTTGACTTCGTATTCCCCGCCAGTCTGACACTCGGTGGCACACTCCCCGCAGCCGACGATAAACACGCTGTCATAGCCGGCCAGCATTTCCAGCATTTCTTCGGCAGGTTTCTGTTCGGTGATGATCATGCCACTACTAGCCTCCTGTAGTTAAACCAACTTACCAACAATCGGCACAGGCGGCTAATCCTCTACCGCCCGCACCTCTACGTATGACGATATACTTGTCTCGGGGTTCTCTGGGCGCTGTCGCTACACCTTCCCGCCGATGATCCGCTTGCGGAGCAGGTGAGAGTGGCCTACACTTTCATTCGGCTTCGCCGGGAATAAGCCGCTCTACCAGGTCGCTTACTATCTCGAAGATACCTTCCTTCTTTCTGACAAACACCCCGTCGTATTCGGTTATGCGAGCTATGTCCTGGGGAGTGTCGGCGATACCGGTAAGGACCACCACACTGATAGTCTTCCACAGCGGATTATTCTTCAGGGCATGAAGCACTTCCCATCCATCCACTATTGGCATCTGGATGTCAAGAATCATCGCGTCGTACAGGTTGTCGGTGACCGTTCGTTCGCACAGCTTCTGCAAAGCCTGCTGTCCGTTGGCAGCGGTGTCCGTCTCCAGGTTGTGCTCCCTTACTGCCGCGACCAGCGCTGCTGTCACCGCAGGGTCGTCGTCTACGATCAGTACCTCCGGCATCTGCTTGCTCACCTCGCCTGTCTTATTGTCTGCGTTGATGTTCACTCACAGCTCGGTCGGCTCGGCGCTGGAATTCGCGCTCCTTGATTGCCTCACGCTTGTCATACTGGCGCTTGCCCCGGCACACGCCCAGCTCCACCTTGGCGTAGCCGCGCTTGTTGAAATATAGTTTCAACGGGATCAGGGTATATCCCTTCTGCCGAATCTGGCGCTCCAGTCGCCTGATCTGAGCTTTGCGCAGCAGCAGCTTGCGGCGCCGATAGGGATCCAGGTTCTGGTCGGCGGCCGGCTGATACGGGGCAATATGCATGCCGTGCAGCCACACTTGCCCGCCCTCTGTGGCGGCATAGGCCTCGGCAATGCTTGCCTGGTAATCCCGCAGCGACTTAACCTCGGCACCCTTTAGCTCTATTCCTGCCTCCAGGGTGTCCTCGATAAAGTATTCATAACGTGCCTTGCGATTTGTTGTTATTGTGCCATCGGACATCCCAAGATGTCTCTTTTCTACGCGGTGACAACTACAACAACTACATTAGCTCTATTGGATGTTGCTCCCGATGCTCTGGCTACACGCTTCCCCGACAGCTTCCCCCAGAAAGCCCCACAGGAAGGCCTGCTGGGCCTGGACCTCCACGATCCGGCCCTGCAGGTCACTGCTGGCGGGGAATATCACTATCTTATTTGTCCTGGTTCGGCCGCGGACCTTCTCGGGCGACTTCGCGTCGCGCCCTTCAACCAGCACCTCGAAGCTTGCCCCCACCAACTCTTCGTTGATCTGGTGGGCAATTTCGTTCTGGCATGCGATCAACTGCTCCAGACGCTGCTGTCTGACTTCTTCGGGCACTTTGCCCTCCATCTGCGCGGCGCAAGTACCCGGCCGGTCGTTGTACTTGAACATAAAAGCCTGGTCGAAGCGGATTTCACGAAAGGCCCGCAGAGTGTTGCCAAACTGCGCCTCGGTCTCGCCGGGAAAGCCTGCCATTACGTCAGTAGTTATACTCATCTGGGGCATTTGCTCACGCGCAGCTTCGACCACTCTGCGATAGTGCTCATAGCTATAGCCACGCCCCATCCGTTCCAGCACCTGGTCGTCGCCCGACTGTATGGGCAGGTGAAGATGTTCGCAGACCCTGGGTAGCTCGGCCATTGCCGCAACTAGGCTGGCGGACAGGTCTTTGGGATGCGAAGTAGTAAAGCGGACACGCTTTAGGTCTTTGATGCAATTGACTTGAACTAGGAGGTCAGCAAAATCACAATCTTCATTCAGGTCTTGACCGTAGGAGTTCACGTTTTGCCCCAGTAGCGTAATCTCGTGGTGACCAGCAGCGACGGACTGCTCAACCTCGCTGACGATCTGCTCGGGCGCTCGGCTCTGCTGCCGACCCCGGGCGTATGGAACTATGCAGTAGGCGCAAAAGTTGTTGCAGCCATAGGTCACATTTACATAGGAGGAGACCGGCGTGGTGCGCGCAACCGGCAGCCCCTCCGGGATGACCTCGGCAGTATCGGTCACGGTAACTGGATCGTTGTCGGCCCGAGCTTGGGCAGTGGTTATTGCCCCGGCCAGATGAGAATAATTGCGCGGGCCCATTATGATATCCACATATGGGGCGCGCGCAGTGATTTCCTGCGCAGCAATCTGCGCCACGCAGCCCAGCACTGCGATGATAGTATGGGGACGCTGCTCTTTGATGCGGCGCAGCTCGCCCAGCTTTGAAAACACCTTGTGCTGGGGTTTGGCTCGCACCGCGCAGGTGTTCAGTGCTATGAAGTCGGCCTGCTCCCGGTCATCGGTTGCCTCGTAGCCAAGCTGCTCGACAATCCCTGCCACAGTCTCCGAATCCCGTTCATTCATCTGGCAGCCCATTGTATCTATCAAGTAGCTTCTGGCCATCTCGAGGTGAGTATAACACTGGAGTGGTAGTTCGACAACCTTGCTGCGCCGCCCGCCATCTGGTACCACTATCGTCGTCGTCGGCTCTTGGCGGGGCAGTTGACCTGCTGTTCTCCCCTTGCTATACTGGCGGCTGGTATGTGGCCTTTTCGCAGCAGACAGCCGCTGAGGGCAGTTGATGACACGATGAGGAGCGAAGATTAAATGCCCGAACAGGACAGTGAGCTAACCAATGCGCAACTGGCTGCTATGTGCCGCCAGTTTGCCAGCCTGATGCATGCTGAAATCAATATTCTCGACATCTTCGATACTCTGCGTGAGCAGAGCGACAGCGCGTTTTTTCAGGAAGTCATTGACTCGATCCGCGAGGATGTCGAGATGGGCCGGACTCTGGCGACTGCCTTCAGTCGCTATCCCCAGACTTTTTCTCCCTTTTTCATCAGTATGGTGCGCCAGGGGGAACTGGAAGGCGAATTGGACCGCACTTTCGATCTGCTGGCCGATCACTTTGAGAGTCGCATGGACGAGACTGTTGACGCGCATCGCCGCCGCGAAGGGGGCGCTTTTGATCTGGAGACAGTCGCTGCGGTCTTTCAATGGCTCTTTATCTGGTTGACGGCGCTGCTGGCCTTTGCCGCTCTGGGGGCGGGCCTGGTCTGGTATGCCACTGCCCCCGCTGAGGGGGGGCTACCCGGGGAGACAATTCCCAACGTTTTACTGCTGGTCGGCTTCATTATGCTTCTGGGTGTGATTGTGTTTTCCCGCGGCCGCAAGCGTCGTTAGGCCGGCAAGAGGATAAGTCGCGGGCAATACCGCGCAGACCAGCAGCATCTACTACCATTTCACAGGAGGAGAGAAAAGATAACTGACTTTGTAGATCAAGTCGTGTGCCCATTGCGGGAAACAGGTCCCGGTAATCTGCGCAACAGCGAGGGGGCCGTCATTGAGTTGGACGACGGTCGCTTGTTGCTGGCTTACACCCATTTCTATCGGGGTGCAGGAGATCGGGACGCTGGGGATATCCGCGGCAAGATCTCCGAGGACGACGGAGCCACCTGGTCGAAGCCGTTTGTGGTACATCCTAACACTGCACGCTGTAACAGCGGGCGGCTGGCGCTGATCCGACTGCCGGATCATCCTGCGGTTCCGCCCGATTGGCAGGCTCGAGCTTCAGTACTGGGGTTGATTTATGTAGATCTTAACCTGTTTTATGACAACAGGTTATACCTGACGACTTCGGCTGACGAGGGGCAAACGTGGTCACGATCTCTCCAAATCAACGAGACCGGTACCCTCGGTCACATCTGCCAACGAGGCGATACGGCTCTGGTTCTGTCCAGCGGTCGGATCCTGATACCCGTATACGCTTTACTTGGCGGTATGTGTGCCAGCTTTATGTACTACAGCGATGACGCGGGAGCTACCTGGTTGCGCAGTCATGGCGAGATCTCTGTAAAACTGGTGGAGGGCGGCCGTACCTGCGCCTATACCGGCTTTGAGGAGCCCGCCGTGGTGGAACTGCGCGACGGTCGCCTGCTGTGCTTTGGACGCACGCGCCTGGGCCAGTTGTACCAGAGCTTCTCCGAGGACCAGGGCCTCACCTGGAGTGAGCCAGAGCCGACCAGCCTGGCCTCCAGCTATTCGCCCGCCTCCCTGAAGACTATCCCGGAGACTGGTGACATTCTTTGTGTGTGGAATCAGACCTCCGGCCAGGAAATCGCCGACGGCCTGGGCCGGATGCGGATGTCCTGCGCTGTCAGCAAGGATGACGGAGAGAGCTGGACTCGCTTCAAGAATCTTGAGTCGTTGGATGATACCACCCGAATCGAGCCGGAGGCCGACGCCCACGACGCCGTCACCGAGCTACACGCCATCCGGGAGCGCCAAGCCCTGAAGCGCAAAGACACTCAGGCCCAGTATCCCGAGGAGGTAATCAGCCGCTATCCTCACTGGCCGGGATATGTACACGTAGACTATCCTTCAGTCACCTTTACCAGCACCGGCAATGTGGTAATCATCTACCTGGTCGCTGGAGGGGAGCGAGCCGGCTTGACCGATGGCCTCAAGCTAGTGGTCAGGCCCATCGAATGGCTTTACGAGGACTGAGTACGGCTGCTCCGGTCCGTTCGAGCGGAGCAGGGCTTAGCAGGACTGCTCGGCCAACTGGGCGGCCCGTTGGCCGATGGCGAAACCTTTCTCCACGTTCTCCAGCAGCCACCCGGGGCAGTCTTCTTCGTGAGGGAGCATTATATTCTCGCAGACCCCGCGTTGCCGCAGAGCGTAGTCTATGAAGTGGAACAGGGTGGAACTGGGCGGGCGTCTATCAAAGCTGGCGTCTGCCAGATTCTTTAGCTGACTAATATGATTCTGGATCTTCTCGGCGAGTTCGGTATTCCCGGAGAGGGCAGCACGCGCCAGGGCGCTGAACGCCGGGGGATTGATGTGGCTGAGACTTACCACAAATCCCGAGCAGCCGGCGATCAACGACTCTGCCAGCGGATGCTCTTTGCCCTGTAGCAGGTAAATATCTTCACGATCCCTCAGGGCCTCCAGTAGAATCCGAAACCGCTCCATATCGTCGGTGGAGTCTTTCAGGCCGATGACATTCTCGTGGTCGGCCAGCCGTAGCACCATATCCCGGTCCAGCTTCATCCCCGCGCAGGCGGGAATGTCGTAGATAAGCACCGGCAGGGGGCTTTCGTTAGCGAACCGGAGGAATATAGCCTCGATTTCGGCAACGTCGTAGGCGTAATATCCGGGCGCGGTGATGACAGCCACGTCTGCTCCTGCCTCGGCATACGCTCGAGAGTAGTCCAGCATCTCGGACAGACCGGTGGCCATGCAGCCAGCAAAAACGGGCATATTATCCCCTACATGGTCGACGACGGTCTGGCACAGATTGACCCGCTCTGCCGGTGACCACCACGGCCCCCGGCCGGTGGTGCTGTTTATGAAAATGGCATCATAACCAGCGCCGATCATATCGTCGCAGACCGATCTCAGGCCTCCGATATCAGGTTCGCCCTCAGCGGTGCAGGGCACCGCAATAGGCACCAGGATACCGAGCTTCTTAAGTCGAGTTGTCATGTGTGATAGAGCCTCCTTTAGCAGGCTGGTACGCGTATCAGGCGTCTCGTCGCCAGGCATCAACAAATACCATAAACCGATCCCAGCGAACGTCGTCATCGTACAGATATACGCTGGCGTTTAGAACAAAACCTCTTGGCCCCAGTGTGTCGATGGCAAATCTGACTGCCTCGTCAATTTCTTCGTCGCTGCCCCGGCCCACAATTATCGGGGCATTTACCCCACCCCAGATACAGTGGCGGTCGTCGAAAGCTGCTTTGACGGCGGCAAAATCCTCGCTCTTATGGTAACGCTCTCGCCCCCAGTAGTCCGGTATATCGTGCCAGCCGCGGTAGATGACCGTCCCTAGGGATATCTCTAGACCCATCCCCTTCCACCTTCCTTGTGTCGTTGCTGATACTTGGTCGGGTGCTGACCTATCAGTTGCCCGGTCGTGTCAGCTACCTTCTGTAACTATAGTTCTTTCAACCAGCGGCGTTGACCTGCCTGCGGCTGCCAATAAAGGGAAAGAGGACATCCTGGAGAGAACAGAGAATCACGCCGTAGCCGATGGCAAAGGGGGGGGAAATCAGTTATGATAGATGAGTATGCTATGCAGCGGCAGTTGCCCCTGGACGAAATGACTTATGGGAAGTGCGGCGTGACTCGCTGGCGCCGATGCCCAAATTGTGGTAGGCCAGTGCAGGTCACGACCTCCCGCTGTGGCTGGTGCGGCCAGTATCTTCTTCGCGACAAGGAGCCGGGCAGATCCACTGCTATGACTCTCCGGGGAGTAGCTGACCGACACGAGTACGCGTTCTGCCGGGCACTTGCCTGCAGAGTTGTCCGGCCGGCAGCGGCGATGAGCAGATGAAACAGCAGGTGACCAGCCGCTTAAGGGGATGCGGATAGCTGCTGTCCGTCGGTGGATTGGTGGCCATCTTGTCGGTCGGATTTTCCCGCAAAGGAGGAAATAGTTGAGAACTGGGCAAATATAATAGGTACTACGCGGCTAATTCCAGAAACTCCCCAGGAGGGGCACGCGGGTGTACACGCGGGCCGACTATGAGCAGGTAATACAACTCGCTGAGGACTTGCCCGTTGACCAGCTAATATCCACAAAGTTGCTATCGAAGATGGTGCAGATAGCTTTCACCTAATGAGCGGCTCGCAGGGTGTCTGTAAGGTTCTCATAAGTATGGGATGAAAATGCGTGACAAAGTTCACCCTTGACAGCAAACGTGCACTCATCATCACCGGTCAACTCATCTACGTAGACGGAGGCTGGCTGGCGACTTTATGATCATTAGACCATGGTTGGCGGCCAATACTCTTTGGCTGGGGGAACTGCCCTCACACCCGGGAACGTGCTGATGAAGCCGAGTCTGAAGCAAGATGATACTCACAAGTCCCGCTCTGCCCACTCGGGTCTGACCTGGCGCGTGCTGGTTGTCGGTATCCTGCTGACGCCTATCAATGTCTACTGGGTGCTGCGCATAGAGACCATCCCCGATCTGGCCCACTCCACCACTCTTTCACTGATGTTTACCGCGGTGTATACCCTT
>JAUVZM010000074.1 GCA_030602615.1 bacterium | reverse complement strand
GTTCCGGGAGGGAAACGGCCCGATTCGGACTACTGCTCATCTTGCAGAACTAATCGCAGCAACTATCGCTGGGTGGAGCTGGGGAAAGCATCGCAACCCGGCCGCCCGCTACTTGATGGCGATACGAGTCGAAGTAAATGATGAACTAGATGAGCTGCGCCTGGGATTGCAGGTTGCGGTCGAAGCTCTTCAGTCAGCTCGGGGACGCCTGGTAGTTCTAACTTGGGCGGGTCACGAACACGGGCTGGTTCGGCGTGAGCTTCGTCGCCTGCAGCACCCTTGTACTTGTCCTCCCGCCCTCCCCTGTCGTTGCGGTAAGCAGCCACTCATTGAGCTGGTCGTGGACAAGCCATTAAGCCCGGACGAAGCGGAGGTGAGGCGCAATCCGGCCAGCCGCTCCTGTCGGTTGCACGCCGCGCAGGCTTTGGGTACTACCGAGCGATCAGGGTAAGACTAGCCAACGGAGTGCGGCAGGCAGGTGGGATACGACCTATGAGATGTGAAGGTGAGTGCCAGTCACAGCAACTTCAGCATAAGCAACGCACCAGCGACGGCAGCACAAATCACAGTCCGACAGCAACCTGCATTGTACACAATTCGGTGCAGGGAATCAAGTAGCATCGGAACCAGCGTCCAATATCTTAGACTGCAGCATCATTTGAAGCCCGGCACTCACCTTCTCGTTACCTGAAGTGCTGTTATGGCCTGCGGGCTGGACTTATTGTCAGAGGGGGTTCTAGTAGTGGCCGCTAATTCGGGGCAAGCTGCTCAACTTGCAAGTCGCAACCATGTGAGGCTGCGCACCATCTGGCGGGAGATCATTTGGCCTGGTCTGATTATCACGTGTATCGGCCTGGCCAGTATTCTCTTTCTGATTTCCTGCGCCCGTGTGTCCGAGCTTGAATTACAGACAGGCAATCTGCGCCGACAAATTGATCAAGAAGTAAGCAAGCAATGCCAACTCTCCCAACAAATAGCGCGATTGCGCAGTCACAGCCGTCTGCGTGAGTTCGCCGAACGGGCAGGTATGGTCTTCGAGCCTGAGGATACCGACTTGGTGCAACTGCCCGCTCTGCCCGAGCAGCGAGGCACCGTATCGGCCCTTACTCCTCATGTCGAGACTATAGCCAAGCGCCCCCCCTCAACCGGCTTGCGCCAGTCTTCTGATGAGCATGCTATGGTCGCCGAGGCATTTTGAAGGGTGTCTAGAGACGATCCGACGATTGGCGGATTATCGGAGCCTGCCTTCGCACAGACCATACCCTCACCACTCATCACCAGGGGGCCTTGATAGTGAATACTAGCCGTGCTGCCCGCACCTCGGCCAATTCGTCATCGGCCTACAGTTACAGTTCCCCGCGTCACCAGACACTTCGGACGCTACTGGTGTTTATCATCCTGATAGCGATCGGTCTGGCGGCTCGTGTCGTCTATCTCCAGGTCTTTCGGCGCGATCACTTTCTTCGGCTGGCCGGGAGGCTTAGCTCGCCGAATCAGCCGCTCGTCGGTCAACCGGGCGCCATTCGTGATCGCCAGGGCCATATTCTCGCGGATAGCGTAATCACTGCCTCCGTTAAGGCCGATCCCAAGCTGATACAGCAGCCCGAGGATGTCGATGCTGTCAGTAAGTTCATTAGTGAACAATTGGACCTGCCCGTCCAGCAGGTTCAAAAGAAGATCAGCAGCGATCAAGATTTTGTCTATTTAAAGCGTCGCATACCGTTAGCTGTCTCCGATAGGATTATAGCAGAAAAACTGACGGGCATCTCTCGCGACCTGGAGTACAAACGGGTCTATCCTGAGGGGACTGTGGGGGGTCATCTGCTGGGCTATTACAGCAGTGATCATCGTCCTCTGGGCGGCTTGGAATATCAGTACCGCTTTGTGATTGAGGGGCAGGCGGGTACCCCGCTGCGCAACCAGGATGCCTGGGGCCGCACCATCGTGGGGATGGAGAACCAGCCGGGGTTGCCAGCAGTGCCCGGCAAGGATCTGCTCCTGACTGTGGATTGGGACCTGCAGAAGGTGGTTGACGATGCATTGGAGCAATGTTGGGATTATCAGCGACCCGACCAGGCTACTGTTTTGGTTATGGAGCCTGATACCGGTGCAATCTTGGCGATGGCCGCTCGCCCCAACTACGATCCAAATCAAATTGCCTCAGCGGCGGGCGGCATCGCCCGCGTGAATATCCCCAAACACCATCTAATCAACTTGACTGTCAGTCGGGAGTACGAGCCGGGCAGTACCTTCAAGGTGCTGTTGGCAGCCGCGGCGCTGGACACCGGCGCGTTCACCCTTAGTGATACCTTTGTCTGTCCGGGTACGATGCAGTTGGGCGGCAGGCCCCTCAAATGTTGGGGCCGGTGGGCCGGCATAGGGCACCGTCGCCTGAATCTGGCCGACACCATTGCCAAGTCGTGCAACGTCTGCGCGGCGCAGATCGCGGTGAGGATTGGTGCGGAGCGCTACTGCCAGTTTTTGCGCCGCTGTGGTATCAGCCGGCCTACGCGCATAGGCCTGCCCGGTGAGACAGATGGCCGGCTCCAGGCTCCCGACGATATGTACAAACGCGATGTGGCCAACATTGGCTTCGGTCAAAATATCGCCGTCACCGATGTCCAATTGCTAGCAGGTATCTGTGCTGTGGTCAATGGCGGACGCTTAATGCGGCCGTACGTAGTTGATCGGGTACTGAATCCTGATGGTACGATATATCGCCAAGTTGAGCCGGCGCTTGTCCGTCACGTATGCTCGCAGGAGACTTCCCGAACTCTGCGACGGCTGCTCCGTGGGGTCGTTGAGAAGCCCTACGGCACCGGTCAGGGTGCCCGCATCCCCGGCGTGGTGGTGGGTGGCAAGACCGGAACTGCTCAGATATGGGACCCGCAGAGGAAGCAATATCGCGCAAACGAGCATATGCTCAGCTTCGTGCTCGTGGCGCCAGTGGACACCCAACCCCAATTTGTTATACTGGTAACCGTGCGCAATGCGAAGAAGGGTCAATACGCCTCCCAGGTGGCAGTGCCAGTAGCCCGCCAGGTGGCTGTGCATATACTGCGGGAGCGGGATCTGATACCACCCGAGGCCTTGCCCAAGCTAGACAGTTCCTAGCAGCCGTGGGCAAAAGACAGATAGACACTTGTGAGAAAACCGAAGAGTATAGATAATCTCACCGAGCGTTGGGCGCAGACCCGGCGCCTGGCTGCCGACGAGCCGATTACCGGCGTGACTACCGACTCGCGCCAGGTTGAGCCAGGGAATCTGTTCGTGGCGGTAGCAGGGTACGCCGCCGACGGGCACGACTTCATTGCTGAGGCTATCCAGCGCGGTGCGCGGGCTATCGTCTTCCAGAAAGAAAGCTGCGCTGAGGTCATTCCCGACGAGATCAGCGCTGTCCGCGTAGCCGACTCGCGCCGCGCCGCCGCCCAGATTGCGGCCCAATTCTGGGATTACCCCTCCGAGGAGTTGGTGCTGGTTGGGGTAACGGGAACCAATGGGAAGACCACCACTGCATTCCTGGTGGATAGCATCTTTCGTGCGGCCGGTGACAGCACCGGACTGTTGAGCACACCCGCCCGGTTCATATGTGGGCAGAGGCTTGCGGCAAACCTGACCACCCCCAGCAGTGCCGAGCTGCAAGAGTTGCTGGCGCAGATGCGGGCGGCCGGAGCGACCCACGTGACCATGGAAGTTTCCTCCCATGGTTTGGCCCAGCAGCGGACCTGGATGTGTAGGTTCGATGCCACCATATTCACTAACCTCACCCAGGATCACCTTGACTTCCACGCTGACCTGGATGACTACTTTGCTGCCAAGTTGCGTCTGTTCACCGATTATGTAGAGCTGGCTGAGCCAAACAAGGCAATGGTCGCGGCCATAAATATAGATGATGCCTTTGGCGAGCGCATTATTCGACAAACTCTCGCGCGAACGGTTACCTACGGCCTGGATGAGACAGCGCAGGTTAGCGCCTCCGGCACGCGCGTCGGCACCAGCGGGATAGACTTTATGTTGACTCTGCCCGATCATAAACCAACCGCGGTCAAGCTGAATCTGATGGGGAGCTTCAACCTGTATAATGCTCTAGCAGCGGCGGCCTGCAGTTGGGGGTTGGGAGTTGAACCGGAGACCATTGTTGCCGGCCTGGAACAGCTAAAAGGCGTCCCGGGTCGCTTCGAGCGGATTGATGAAGGCCAGGATTTCACCGTTATTGTGGACTATGCGCACACCCCCAACGCTCTGGAAAACGTCCTGCAGGCAGCCCGCAGGCTGGGTCCGGCGCGTCTGTTGTGTGTGTTTGGCTGTGGTGGTGACCGCGATGCAGGCAAGCGCCCGCAGATGGGCCAGGTCGCCACTTCGTTGGGTGATTTCACTGTGATTACCTCAGACAACCCGCGTTCGGAAGATCCTGAGGCGATCATTGACCAGATCAGGACGGGAGCAATGGGCGACAGCCACATAATTCAGCCGGATCGGCGCCGGGCTATCTTTATGGCTGTCCAGCGCTGTCAGCCGGGCGATATCCTGGTTATTGCCGGTAAGGGTCATGAGACTTACCAGATCATCGGAGACCAAAGAGTCCCGTTTGATGACCGAGAGGTGGCTCGCGAGGCCATCACCCGGGTCTGCGACGAGGCCTGAGTGGAGCAAGATGAGAATCACTCTGAAACAAGTTGCTGAGGCAACCGGGGGCGAGCTGTGCGGCGGCGATGGTACGCTGCAGATTAGCGGCGTAAGCACCGACAGTCGCACCCTCCAGCCTGCGGAGTTGTTTGTGGCCCTGCCCGGCGAGCGCTTTGAGGGGCACGACTTTGTTCCCGAGGCCTTCGCCTGTGGAGCGGCAGCAGGGGTCGTCGAGCGAGAACTACCCGAGCTGGGTGCCGACCAGCCCCTGGTCATAGTTGAGGATGCTCTGTGCGCTTACGGTCAGCTTGCTGGCTGGTACCGCAGCCAGTTGGATGTCACAGTAGTAGCCGTTACTGGCAGTGTTGGCAAGACCACCACCAAGAATATGATCGGCTCGATTCTGACCAGGCATGGGCCAACGCTCGTTGCGCCGGGCAATCTCAACAATGAAGTAGGTGTACCGCGCGTGTTGCTCTCGCTGACTGCTCAACATCAGTATTGCGTGTTGGAACTGGCTATGCGCGGGCCGGGCGAAATCGGCTATCTGGCGCAAATTGCCTCCCCTCAAGTAGGTGTTATCACCAATGTAGGGGAAACCCATTTGGGCTTGCTGGGCAGCCGTGATGCCATTGCCCAGGCCAAAGCCGAGCTACTGGAAGTCCTACCGGATGAAGGTATGACGGTGCTGAATGCTGACGACTTCTACTACGAGCTTTTTGCGGAACTGTCTTCCTGCCCGACAATATCGTTCGGCCACGATGCCCAGGCGGATGTGCGCATCGCAGATATGAAACTTCGTGGACTTCAGGGGGCGGAGTTTGTCCTGCAAATCGGTGCGGAAAGTGTGCCAGTGGAGATCAGCCTGCCGGGGCGGCATAATGTGGCAAATGCGGCGGCGGCAGCGGGTGCTGCCTGGGCTGTGACTGACTCCCCTGCTGGCATAGCCGCCGGCCTGGCTGGCTGCCCAACCGAAGAGATGCGCACGGAAGTCGGCCACACATCTCAGGGAGCTACCGTAATCAATGATGCTTATAACGCCGCGCCGCGTTCGGTGGTGGCGGCGCTGGAGATGCTCGCGCAGTTGCCCGGTCGCAAGATATTTGTATTCGGGGATATGCTGGAGCTGGGCCCGGCCGCCGAGGAAGAGCACCGTCGCATCGGCCGGCTGTGTGTAGAGCAGGGCATCTACTGGCTGGTAGGAGTAGGCCGATGGGCAGCCCTCGCCGTCGAGGAGGCCGCTGCCGGTGGCTTGCGCGCCGACGTGGCTGAAAATGCTGAGCAGGCGGTCGCCCTTATCCGTCCTGAGCTTATTCCGTCTGATGTGGTATTGGTCAAAGCCTCGCGAGCCATAGGCCTGGAACGAGTGGTCGAAGGATTGATGGCAGATGCCTGACTGGGCGGGACTCTTGCTACTCTTTATAGGAGCGCTATTGGCGTCGGGAAGTCTGACAGCCGTAAATCTGGTAGTGTCTCGCCGGCTGAATTGGCGGGCTCCGGTGCGGGATGATGCTCCCAGTCGCCACCAGCGCAAGCAGGGCACGCCTTCGGCCGGCGGACTGGCTGTTATTGCAGTTGTGCTAGCCGCTGGTGTAGTCATGGCGAGGTCAACCGGCTCCGCCAAAGGGCAAGTCGTGGCGGTAGTATGGTTGGCAGCAGTGTTTGCGGCACTTGGTTTCGTTGATGACTATTTGAAATCGCGCCACGGCTCCACGCTGGGCGTCAGGGCCCGCTACCGCTTGCCGGCGGAGGCAATCGTCGCCCTGGGCTTTGTCTGGCTGGCGGCAGGCCTTATGCCGGCGAGTCAAAGCTCGGTGTTGGGGTTCGCGGGACTGCCCATGGCCGTGCGCATCATACTGGGAGTACTGGTGGTGGTGAGCAGTGCCAATGCAGTCAACCTCACCGACGGCCTGGATGGACTGGCTGGTGGATTGACTGCGATCTGTGCTGCTGGGCTGGCCGTAGTCTGTTTGATTGTCGGGGCAAATCAGCTAGCAGCACTTGCTGCTGTGACGGCGGGTGCGGCCGCCGGCTTCCTGTGGCTCAATTGGCATCCGGCGCAGATATTTATGGGTGATGTCGGCAGCCTGGGTTTGGGGGCGCTGCTGGGGGGAATTGCCGTTGCCGGCGGCATTGAGTTGGTATTTGCTCTGATTGCGGTGGTGTTTGTCGCGGAAGCTTTGAGCGTAATGATTCAGGTGATTTGGTTCCGTTGGACGGGCCGAAGAGTTTTTGCAATGACGCCTATTCATCATGCTTTCGAGCTGCGCGGCTGGGCTGAGCCGCAGATTGTGATTCGTTTCTGGCTGGTGGGCCTGGTGGCGGCCGTCGTCGGAATTGTTGTTGCTATGAATATTGCTTAGGATAGCTGTATGACTATTCCTACACACACAGTTTTCGACCGGCCAGTCGCTCTCAGCGACAGACGTGTTGCGG
>JAUVZM010000003.1 GCA_030602615.1 bacterium | reverse complement strand
TTTGAAAAAAGCCGATTTTCCGGCTCTACTGAGCTCACCACAAGCCGCACCTTTCCCGCATGATCTGCAATAGTGCAGCTACGGCGGGCAGGCCGGCAAAAACTCTTGAAATTGGAACAGTACGACAGATTTGCATTTCGGTTTATGAATAATCCGCGTTAGATGGGTTGTAGTGAGCATTCACTTGGTAGCAGCGAATATGTGAACGTCAAGGTGCTCGCCCTCGGTATTGACAATCTGGTTGCGCAGCACTGCTTCCTGGTGGAAGCCGGCCGCCTCCAGAAGCTGGATCTTCTCGGGGGACTGGCTGTCGGCATAAGCCTGGACCTTTCGGCTCGGCGGCAGCTCTATCGCGGCCAGCAGCTCACCGGCGGCTGGATAGAAGTCAGGATGAACGAACAGGTCGAGCAGCCAGACATCATTGTGCCAGCGCGGGTCAGGCACCAGCAGAGCATGACCGACGACCTCGCCGCCCGGCTTGATAAGCACCTTTGACTGGGCGGACTCAGTGGCAGTGGTTAGTTGCGAGAGCCGGGGGAAATAGGCCTCGTACTCGGAGAGTCCGTAGTGCGTGAAATAGATGCCGCGCAGGAAGCTGCCGGTGGCGATGGTGTAGAGCAGGTCCAGCCGGGTCCAGTCCGGCCAGCTAATGTCGGCAACGTCGGTGGAGTCGGCTGCGAAGTAGTCGTCGAGAAAGCCGGGCCGGGCCTGCCAGATCAGCCGTCCTGATGTGCCGATGCCCGCAAAGCCGAAGCGGTGGTAGATATGGTAGGCGGGGCTGTCGTAGCCAGTGCCCAGCGTCATCGCCCTACCGCCGCGCCCGGTGAAGTCGCTGGTCACTGTCTCCATCAGCGCCGTGCAGATACCCTTGCGGCGGTGAGAGGGGTTAGTGAAAACATGGCCGAGAATGCCGACGCCCACTTCGGGAGCCTCGGTGGTGGTAATATTGCTGACGATCTCCCCGTCCAGCAAGCCCAGATAGTAGTAGCACTGCACGCCTTCCAGGGGCTGTTCGAGCGTCATCTGGATGGTGCCCAGCCAGAACTCGCCCTTGTGGCCAAGCACCTTCATTATCGGCTCTTTCCACTCTGCATCAGGACCGACCACGCGGATGATCTGAAGCTGCTCGCCTGACTTGATTGTGACCATTTCCATTTCGGTAACCAATGTCTATCCTCCTCGCAATAGCTGAGCTATTATTCGGTGCGTTTCTCCCAGACTACAAAAGTGCCGGCATGACTGTCAAGGCGGGTGTGCACCTGATAGTGCTTGTCAAGATTTGCGCTGAAGGTCTCAGAGTAGGGCTCGGTGTGAATGTGTCGTGGGCTGTGCAGAAAGCCGTAAACATATGTCGGATGGGATCGAGCAATCTCTTCCCAAGCTCTCTTGTATTCCTGTGAATTCAGGAGAAATGATGCAGTCACTGGATACTTGCCGGCGGGCCATGTCCCGGTCAAGATATGCAGCAGACCGCCCCGGCCCAGGATGAAGCAGCTTGAGCCGGGTAGGTGTCTTTGGTGGACGGTGGCCACGGCCTGCTGCAGCCAGGCTGCATCCTCGGGTTGTGTCCAGAACGTAGCGGTAGGAAATTCCACGCGCGTGTTTCCCCGCCAGGAAAGGTTGTGTCCGATGCGCACCACTCCCCAGAGCATAAACAGAGCAAGCAGGGCTGCGGGCCAGTAACGCTTAACAGCCGTTCCTACCTGCTGAGTTCTCTGGCTAACCCACCAGCACGCTACCAGCCCCAGTGTCGGCATTACATGAAGCAGCAGGCGATAGGTTGCAGCGAACCAAAACATAACGAGCATCCCAACCCCAGCGAAGATAAGCAACAAGCCCACTCGCGAGCAAGTGACAGGTGCCACCGCCCGGCGGCTGCGGAACCAGCTTACGGCCAGCAGTAACCAGGTAATTGCTGCCAGGGGATGGGGATCCAGGCTTCCCAGGTACGATTTCAGCGCGCTGAAACTGAGGGAGTCAGGTGTCCAGTTGTCAAGTAGTGCTGACCATCGCCACAGGTACAGGTGCAGAGACTCTCCGGGCATATCCTTGACACAGTAGAGCATTCGTCCCCAAATCCCATGATATTGGGCCCAGATGAAGATTACTAAAGAACCGCCGGCCAGGCCGGCGCCGAAGAGCAATGCTTCCTGCGCTGCCTTGCGGATGCGAGGCCTTGTATCCCCTGGTATAATGCCGACCACCCGCAGCGCAATCCATACGAAGAAGGCCAGCACGATGTGTGTGCCGCTGGCCTGGTACGTCCAAAAGGCCGCACCGGCCAGCAAGCCGCCGAGCAGTGTGAATAACAAGGAGCGGAAGGTCCCGACGAAAAACAAAGCCCCTGTGGCCAAAAAGGCTCCCAGGCACAGATAGAACGAAGGCGTGCGGCCCAGCACCCCCAGCTCAATTCCCCAAATGAGCGTGAACAACCCCGCTACGAACGCCCAGCCCGCGGTCATCTGTAGCTTACGAGCAAACAGATATATCCAGACACTTTCCAGTCCGCCGGCGAGACGGGTAGCAAGGGTCGAGACGTTCAAGCTGATCCCGAACCAGGAAAACAGTAGTGCCAGGAAGAGGATACTAAGTGGCGTGTGGAGGGCTACAGTGTCTGTGTACAGATCAAGCCCCTGGTTGATCTGCGCTGCAGCACAGGCGTAGACCGACTGCATAACATCAAAAAACCGGCCCGTCAGCGCCCAGCTATACAGCACTACTAACATTATTAAGGTCGCCAGCGCGACTGTGCCTGCGCGCGTTTTGCGCGATAACCATAGTCTCTTCACATAGACAAACCTTTGCTCACGGCTGATGGTACTGGCCAGCCGCGGGCTGTTAGTGATTCACTCAACCTGGCTCTGCTAAGTTGGAGGGACTTCAACGACGAGCGCTTGAGGGTTCGCCACTTACGGCGCGGTTCCTGCACAAACAGAGGAACGGTACGGCGAACAAGACACCACCGCTGCCGCCAGTAGCCGGCCTTTTCTGCAGGTCACTCACCGGTAGTCAACTGCTGGCGCATCTCGGTGACCCACTTGCCCGCTCGCCGATGATAGATGGCGTTAATTGTCCATATCAGTGGTTGGAGGCGGCTGGCAGTGCGCTTGAAGATGCTGCGCCACGAATAGAACCGTTCGTAGATCCACTGCAGACCGGCGTCGAGCTTCTCTCGGCTCATGCCCTGGGGCACGAAGGTGGCACGGGTGCCGTCATAGTTGCTCCAGTCATCTTCAAATATCCTGTCTTCGCGCTGGAGTTGGTGGTAGAGTTTCGTGCCCGGCAGGGGCGTTAGGATGGAGAACTGAGCGATGTCAATCTGGGCCTCCTCGGCAAAGTCGGCGGTGCGCTCAAAGACGTCGGGCTTATCACCGTCCAGGCCGAACATAAAGCTACCGATTATCGAGATTCCATTATCGTGCAGTCTTTGCACCAGTTCCTTATATTTCTCGACGACGTTGAACTTCTTGCCGACATTGGCCAGTTGCTGGGGCGAGATACTTTCCAGCCCCACGAACAGCGCCCGGCAGCCGGCTTCGGCGGCCTGGACGATAAGCTCCGGGCTCTTGAGCATTGTAGTAGAGGCCTGGGTAGCAAAAGTCGTCTTCAGGTCGGCCAATGCCTCGAAGAGTCGTTCGGCATAGGAGGGCTTTCCCATTATGTTGTCATCCACCAGTATCAGCGGCTCGCCTCCAAGGCTGGCTGCTTCCGCGACGACATCTTCGATCGGCCGGGTGCGGTAGGTACGACCAAAGAAGGTAGAGACCGTGCAGAAAGAGCAGGCAAACGGGCAGCCGCGACTGGCCTGAAGCGTATATTTGGCTACGTACTTATTTATGTCTACCAGATCGCGCCTTGCTGCCGGGATCGTGGCGGGGTCGGGGTATTCTTCGTGGCGGTAAACAGGTTGCAATGACCCGTCCTCGAGATCCGCCAGAAGCTGAGGCCACAACTCCTCGGCCTCCCCAATTACCACTGAGTCCACATGTTGGAGGGCTTCATCAGGCAACGCTGAAGCGTGCATGCCGCCCATAACAACTGGCACCCCCTGCTGGCGGAACCGGTCGGCGATCTGATAAGCCCGAGGGGCAGCTGCAGTCATGGCGGTGAGGCCGACCAGGTCAGGTTTTTGATCAAAGTCGACCGCCTCAACGCTTTCGTCAGTGATGGTGACGTTGTGCTTTTCGGGGGTGAGTGCTGCTATGGTCATCAGGCTCAACGGGGGAAACAGCGGTTGACCCAGTCGACTGGAATCTCCGTGATAGCGCAAGCGCTCAGCTGCAATCAGACGAATTTCCATGCTTGTAGCTCCTTATTCATATATAAACTGAGGCTCACCTAAGTGTAATAGCGGAAATAATCTGGCTAGTAGCTGGGTTGGAGATGACCGCTGATTAGCCCGGATGCAGCCAGTTGCCATCCTCGTATTCATCAGCGAACCCGCAGTACACACCGCTATGCGTCCACATCTCGTCGGCGATCTCCTGCCACTCTTTCGCTTTCTGGGCTATTAGAGGATGAAGCTCATCCAGCAGGGTCTGACCTTCCTGAGTGGAGTGCGCTCCGGTAGTTTCTACCGCCTCTTTGAGCACCTCGGGATGATCGACAATTTGGCAGGGTGCCAGAGGATTATTCTCCTTCTCTCTTTGCCCCTTGCGTATTTTGGCGAAAAAGTCGCTCTTTACGGCGTCTATCAGCGGCGTTTCGGAATCCATTTTATGAATGTTATGGGCCGAGTACATCATGAACACACAGGGACAGATGTCGCCTTCGTGCGTGATGTGTATATAGCCGTTGGGCCGGCCGGCGGCGATGCAGCCCTGCACCAGAGGCCCAGAGTTCCAGAAATCGGCGATAAAGATGGGCCGAGTCGTCAGCCACTCCCAGGTCTTGTGCGCCACCTGCTTTCTCTGCTCGGGAGTGATCATCAGTGACAGGTCGGGCTCCCGGCCGACCGGCACATACATAAAATACCAGGAGTAGAAACAGCCCTTGTCAATCAGCATCTCTACGAACTCGTCAGAGCTGACCACATCTACGTTCTGTGTGGTATAAGTCACCGAAGCTCCAAAGAAGACGTGCTGGCTGTGCAGGGCCTCCATCGCCCGCATTATCTTCTCGAAGACGCCTTCGCCGCGGCGCGCGTCAGTCTCCCGGCGGAAGCCTTCAATACTAATGCCCGGCGTGATATTGCCCAGTTTCGCCATCTGCGCTGCCATCTCCTCCCCAAGCAGCGTCCCGTTGGTGTACATCAAAAAGACCATATCATCGTACTGGCGGCACAGGTCGCATATGCCCCGGTCGCTGCCGGGGATCCGGTCCCAGTACAGCGTAGGTTCGCCGCCGGTTATGGCAATGAACCGGCAGCCCCACTGTCTGGCTTCCTCGATGATCTTTTGCATATCCTCATAGGTCAGGTTGGGCTCGCGGTGCCCGTAGGCGCCCGCATAGCAGCCGACGCAGTTCAAATTGCAGGCAGCCAGCGGGGATATCACTACGAAGGACGGCGGGAACAGCCCGTGTTCCTTTTCGAATTGCTTCCGGCGCCTGTAACCGTCCCAGGCGTGATTGACGAAAAGATTGACAAAGCCCTGCAGCGTATTGCGATTGGTATCGCGGACAACCCGGCGGATTAGCTCAATTGCTGGGTGGTCATTGTCTATCGCCCATTGAAGCTGGCTGAGCTGCTTGCGATGAAGGCGCGCGGGGGCGAGATGTCTGCCGATGCGAGCGACGGTGCCCAGTCGCCCTATTAATTTATCCTCGTCGCTGGCCAGATTGGCTACGGTGTTAACCAGTCGCTCTTTGATCTTAAGCATTGTTGCCTCCCTGAAGCTAGGGGATCAACTCAGATCAATCGCGCATTGATTGCTGACGGTGTACGACCATCAAGCATGCTTCGGTGTTGCTGTGGGTAGTAGCGAAGTTGTTGCTATCGGGCCAGACGGAGCTGGTCATTTTGCCAATACTGGTTCATCAATTTGTCGTTAATTATTGTAGCACACTTGAGATAAGTTTGCAACAATTGGGTAACGCAACTCGTCGGGCATACCAGGGTGGCCGCCTCAACGTGGGTTGAGCACGAATTGCTCCAGGGCTTCGGCGACGGCTTGCTCGGAACTGTCGGTGACATAGTCTGCCGCCGACTGGAGAACCTCTTCGGCGTGAGCGACAGCGACGCCAACCCCGGCCATCTCTACCATGGGCAAGTCATTGAGCAGGTCGCCGACGGCCATAATCTGGCTGGCGTCAAGCCCATGCTGGTCGGCCAAAGCACGGAGGGCGTTGCCTTTGGAGACGTTGGGGTGCAGAAACTCCAGGTACTCGGGCATAGAGGTGGTTACGTACAGCTTGCCGTGGTAGCGACTTTCAAACTCTGGCAGTAAGCGCTGCACAACTTCGGGGCCGGCAAAGACAAGAATTTTGGTGGGGCTGCTGCCAGCGAACTTACGCAGATCCCCGACCGGCACCGGCTGCATCCCCGTGCGCTGACCATACAGCCGTGCCCCGGCACTCACCCGGGGCACGTACATCACGTCATCCAGAAAATAGTGAATCTGCAACTGGCGCTCGACACAATCCTGGACTACCTGCTGCGCCAGCTCTGCTGACACTGGTTGCGAAAACAGAACTTCGCCGTCTCCTGGCATCCGGACGAGCGCACCGTTGTAGCTGATAACGGGATTATCGGTCAGCCCAAGCTGGCTGGCGACCTGATTTGCTGACGGATAGGGTCGGCCGGTGCAGATTACTACGGTCACGCCCTGCGCCTCGGCCTGGTGGATAGCTGCAAGATTGGCGGGATCGGTGCTGTGGTTGTCGGCCAGCAGCGTACCGTCCAGGTCAATTGCTACAAGCTTGATGCCAGGAGTCATTGAAGTGTAGATTGGACAGTTATCTGGGTTATACACAACTGCGGCAACCGCCTTTGCGGCCACCGCTAGATTTAGTATACCACATCTGCCGGATTTTGTGCAGCCCCGCGAGCCGGCTTATCCGATTTTGACGCGCTGTGGCCCGGCGACGGCGCGTGGAGGTAGGGGGGAGGGCGGATAGCTGCTCAATGGCTTGCTGGGCAGGAGGGAGGTTTACGCATTCAGCGAGGCGGTAAGCCCACCGGACGCTGTTCCGCCTGTCTTTTACGAAGACAAGCGTCGGCTCTCCCTGGGCGGTGAGCTTCAGCGTCACGGCGAGTACCGCCCCGCCGAAACTAGCATCTGCAATATCTATGCCTATGCCAAAGTCTTCTTGCCCCACCGTGCTGCTGTTATGCTCCTGGTAGCGGAAGACCGAATCAACCAGGACGCCCTTGCGCGGCTCAACCGGGTGCTTGGGCCCGGCTATTATCCATGCCGGTCGGTGCATATACTATCAGGCTGGTGCCGTTGAGCACCTTCCCGGCAGCGACCGCCTCGGCCTGAACCGGCAGTAACTTTTTACTGTAGTTGTTTTCCCACGCCCGTAGCAGATCACGGTGAACCCCGAATGCTTCTAACGACTGAACTTGCATGCTGCTCGCCTCCTGACAAATGCCCGCATACTATTATATCAAACATACGTTCTAATGTCAAGGGGAGTTGCTTACCGGCCGCGCGGACGTGCAATATCAATGATCAACAACCGCTTGTGAGTGTTGGGAGGGACGAGAGGTTAGAATCTTCCTGGCTTCCTGGGCTGTCCGAAGCACGACGGTTGGCTGACGATGTCTGGGTTGTGCATGACGCAGCGAACTCAATCGGCGGCGCAGACGTCCAAGTGAGTGTGGAGACCACCCGAATCTGGGTATGCTATCTGTGGGATTGTCTGGGCAGGAATCAGGCAATCCAAGCGCGAATATTGCAGCTAGCGACAGTAGCGCAGGCAGAATTGTGCTGCGTGCGAGCGATATATGGAGGTGGATGGCGATGTCTCGTGTAGCAATAGTGATTGTGCTGCTTATCCTGTTGTTGGGTACAGTTGCGGCGGCCGAGGAGTTCGACATATCCGGCGTGCTGGGTACTTCATTCGCCGATATTGCGCTGCTCCCCAGCCGACTGACCTATTACAACGAGCACGACGATGCCGCTACGGCCAGCTACACCTGCTGCAAACCCTCACAGCACAAAGAGATGCAACAGGCCATCAAGGCCAATGAGGTCTTCCTGGATAAGTACGGGGGCACCGATTTTGGCGATGATACCCTGATGCACTATGCCTGGGTTACCTCGGTGAAGAAGGATTTCCGCGCCCAGGTTTCCGCCTACAGTCTGCTGCTGGATAACTATCCCCACAGCCCCATGGCCGATGATGCTGCCTGGGGTCTGGCCCAGATGCTGGTCAGGGACAAAGACCACCTGTTGGCGATTGATGCCCTGGAGTTCATTGTCCACGAATTTCCGGGCAGCACCTACGCTGATGATGCCTATATGGCCCTGGTAGGCGAATACAATGAGATGGATGATCCGCAGGCGACGATAGACGCCCTGATTGCGCTCACTGAGCTGCATCCGACTAGCGACTATGGCGCTAAGGCCCTGTGCATGCTGGCGCGCAAATACTATCAAGTCGAAGCCTACGATCAGGCAATCGCCGCCTGTGAGGATGTGCTTGCTCGCTATCCGCTGTGTGACTGCGCTGACGATGCCCAGATGATGATCGCCAATGCTTTGCGCCTGCAGGGCCATGAGCGCGCCGCCCTGGACGCTTACGAGTTTCTCATCTATGAGATGCCGGGCAGTAGTCAGGCCAATGCAGCCATCCGCGAGGCCAACAGTCTGCTGCGGCGGATCCGGCAGCGCGGTGACCGGGCCGCCGGCGAGTATTACGATACACTCCAGTTCGACCCCAGCCGCGCTGCTCAGGACTTGTGGCAGAGGGCCCGCCATCACGAGAACTACCGCGAGTACGCCGACGCGGTTACGCTGTTTCGCCAGTTCATTGACCGATTTCCCGGCAATGACAACTTGGACGACGCCTTCTTCCACATCGGCGAATGCTACCGGCAGATGAAGATACTGTTCGAGGATATCAACAAGGCCAAGGGGCCTGACGATTTGTACCGGGTCAGCGATAGCTACCAGATAGCCACCGGCGCCCGCGGGATGATACCGGCTGCCGATGAACTACTGGCCATCCAGGATGCCAGCAGCGCCTACGCGGTGATCATTAACGGTTTCTTCGGCAGTCCGCTGCGCGATGACGCTCTATACCAGATTGCCATAGCCTACACGCCCTACGAAAATCCGGAGGCGGTCACACCGGATACGGCTTATACCTTCCAGCAACTGCTCATACATTTCCCGGGCAGCAGCTACGAGTTCGAGGCACTGGTGAAGTTGATCCGCTTCTATGCCGATCCGAGCAACTACGAGGTCTCCCAGCAGATGTATCCGCAAGCAGCCGCGGTCATGCCCGTTATCTTCCCGCCCGGCCTGGAAAATGACCAGGCCACTTTCCTGCACCTGATGAGGCTATACAAGCGCCATACCGAGCATGCCTGGTTTGAAGCCTACAAGAAGCATATCAAGTATGTCCTAGCCCCGCCCGACCTCACCCAGCCTGCCTACTACTACCAGGCGGCGCTGCTGATGGATCAAGGGCAGTTTGGCAGAGCCGCCCAGTTGCTGAGCACGCTGGTCCGATTGCGCACCGGCGATTTTGCGGCGCGCGCCCAATACCTGCTGGCACGCTGTCACCAGAAGATGGGGCACACTGACCAGGCGCTGGCCGTGCTTGATGAGCTGGAGAACTCATTCGCCGACAGCGGCCTGGCCGACGATGCGCGCTGGCTCCGCGAGCAGCTTGCCAATCAGACGGATCCGGCCTCCGAGTATGCAGCCAAAGTGACGGAAATGATCGGCAAGGACGTCATCCATATGGATTCTCACGTTGGCCAGAACATTGTAGTCTTCGCTCCCTATACCGTGGCTGGGCTAATGCGCCAGTATAATATGCCCAACATCTGGGACCAGGCTCAAGAGATCCTGGAGCAGTGGGCGGGGGTGGAGCAACCGGAGAAGGTTGTCATCTACGTTGATCCCAGTGGCAAGCAGTCGGCGGGTGAGCCGGTTCGTGTCAGCGCCTGGGCCATCAAGGATCCGCCCGACTGGATGCTGGGCCTGCATCAGCTCAGCCAGAAGGCGGTTCGCCAGGCCACCGAGCCGTGGCTGGCCGATCAGCCCGCGCTGACCAGCGGCCTGGCGCAGTTTGCTGCCGCCTCGCTGCAATATGATCTGGTCACCGAGACCCGCGATGCTATCGGCAGCGCCTCGGCGGTTAAGCTGCCTCAGGAGGCCGTCATCAACAGTCGTGACCGAGCACTGAAGGCGCTGGAGGAATACGTCCGTGCTGGCTCCGAGCGCCAGGAGCAGGACCTGGGAGGACACGTTGTTGCGGGTATGCTATATGCCATTCTCGATGTCCAGGGCTACAGCGCCGAGCGGCTGATCGACCGCGAGCCGTTCCGCGGCTTCTTTACGACACTTAAGATGATGCCGGCTGAGGTTCACAGTATGTATGCCTTCGGCACGGCGTTGGATCGGGCCTTGGGCGGGGCAGCCCGGCAGCAGCTTCTCAACTGGGGTATCCCCGTCTATACGGGTTGATGAGCATACCAACTCGACTCTGTGGGAGGGCCACCCCTGGCCCGACCTGGACAATCGCCAGGCTGGTCGGGGCAAGGGTGCCCCTCCCATGACTATGGGCTACTCGTTAGCCGAGTAATAATAGCCATTCTCCGTGTGTAAACGACGGAAATGCTTCTGTTATGGCTTCATATGATGAGATAGACCGGCGCGAATTCCTGACCAAGTGTGCGCGAGGGGGCTTGGGTGCCCTGCTGGGCTGCGGTCTTCTGGCCAGTGCAGTGCCGGTGGAGGCTGCCGTTGGCAATGTGGCACGCCACCCAGCCCGCTTCTGGGAGAATCAGTCGGGCAATACGATAATGTGTCAGCTCTGCCCGCGCCACTGTACGCTGGCACCCGGTCAACACGGCAACTGCAAGGCGCGGATGAACCTCGGCGGCCAGATGATTTCGCTAGTTTACGGCAAGCCAACGGCCATTCACGGCGATCCAGTCGAAAAGGGGCCCTTCTTCCACTTTCTGCCCGGCACCCGGACCCTCGCCGTGGGTACGGCCGGCTGCAACCTGCACTGCAAGTTCTGCCAGAACTGGGAGTTCACCCAGAGCTACCCTCAGCACACCGACAACAAAGATCTGTCGCCGCAGAGTATGGTAGACCAGGTCATTGACAACAATATCCCCTGTATTATCTTCACACTCAACGATCCTACTCAATGCATTGAGTATGTCCTGGACACCGCCAGGCTGGCCCGGGCGCGCGGCATCAAGATGCTCTGCCACACCGGCGGCTACATCTGCTCTGAGCCGCTGGCGGAGCTGTGTCAGGCTATGGACGCTATAGTCATCGATCTGAAGGGTTTCACCGACGACTTCTACCAGAATGTAGTCGGCGCTACTCTGCAGCCGGTGCTGAATGCCATCAAGCAGGTCCACGCGAGCGGCACGTGGCTGGAGCTGGCCAATCTGGTAGTCCCCGGGTACAATGACAACACTTCTACATTCCGGAAGATGTGCCAGTGGATATTGGACAGTCTGAGCCCGGATGTGCCGCTGTTTGTCTCGCGGTTCTTCCCCAAGTACCAGCTCCGCCGGGTCCAGGCCACCTCACAAGATACGCTGCGCAATCTGCGGAAGCTAGCCTATGAGGTAGGCCTGAATTATGTCTATCTGGGTAATATGCCCGGCGACCCTGCCGAGTCTACCTACTGTCCGGCCTGTGGGATGAAAGTCCTCAAGCGCCACGGCCCGCAGGTTACCAACACCGGTCTTGACCCCCGCACTGGCAAGTGCACCAAGTGTGGCTGCAAGATCCCCGGCATCTGGCAAGCGTAGGAGCAATGCGGAGCATTTCTTCCCTCGCGTTTGACAGCAGCGCCGGAATTACGCTTCTGCAACACCTACTTGCTCCGAAGTAGCACCACCACTCCCGCTGAAGCTGCCACGAAGGCAAACAGCCAGCAGGTTTGGAGTGTGCCCAGCAGCGGGACCAGCAAAGTGCCGCCAATTAGCGCCCCGACGGCTGCGCCAATCAGGTCGGCACCATAGAGCACCGTGGCCGACTGGGCCTGTTGGTGTCTGGCTTCTGTCCACAACGCAGCGGCCAGCGGAAATTCGGCGCCAATCCACAGCCCCAAGATGCCTGCTAAGAGAGGATACACCCCGTAGGACACCACTGCCTCGGCTGCTGGGCCCGGCGCCGCCTGCCATACCCAACTCAACAACAGCGGCATCAGCGCCACAAGCGCTGCTCCGCCGCCCAGAATGCCGGCCAGGCGCAGGGCAATTGACCGGCGGGATGGCTGCTGCTGCAACCACCGGCCCAGCCACCAGCTTCCCGCTGCCAGCCCCACCATAAAGCTGCCCACAATAAATCCAATCTGCTGGAAGACATACCCGTAATGTGATTGGAAGCTAATGAGCAGAACCATCTCCGCGGCCATCCCACACAGTCCGGCGACAGCCACCGCCATAGGAATCACTGTCCGGCGGCCTGGGCCGGTGCAGGAGGTGAGTGCCCACAAGAATAGCAACACCCCAACGGCTCCCCACCACTGCCAGGCATCGGCTTTTGTCAGTCGGCTGAGCTTCTCGCCCCAGCCGGGATGGCGGTGTTCCAGCCACCACGCCTGATGGTAGAGGTAAGCAACCGGCCGCTGGTCGCTGTTAATCGGCACTTGAGTGGTCAGTTGCGTTTGGCTCTGAACGTAATCGGTAAAATCTGCCCGCAGCATATCCGGCAGCCATGCGTACAGCATATCGGACTGCAAGCCGCGCTGCCGGGCGCGGGCAACCAGCACCGAGGAATGCTGGGTGAGATAGCTTGAGCCCGGCGTGGCCACGATGGTCATCCGCTCGCCGGGCAGATACACCAGCGAGTCAAATACCTGGCGGGCGGCCTCCAGCACCGTTACATTGAGGCTGCGCAGCGGTCCGTGTAGATAGACCTGGGAAGAAGGCAGTTGCCAGGCCACGATACCTTCCGGCCCCAGCAACTGCCTGACCTGCTCAAACCACTGGCGCGTGTAGAAGCGGTTGAGCTGAGCGCTGACCGGCGGCGGCAGCATCACCAGCACGGCATCGTACTTGGCTGCTTGCCGGCGACTGCGATGCTTCACAAGCAGGCGGCCGTCACCGGCAATCGTATGAACTGTGGGATCGGTGAGCGCAGCCTGATCCTCAGCGGTCAGCCACGGAGCGACAAAGGAGAAGATGGCGGGGTCCAGCTCGACATAATCAATGCGATCCGGTTCATGGCGCAGTGCTGCTGCCAGTCCACCTGTCGCGCCTCCGCCCACCATCAGAATGCGCTGCGGGTTGGGATGCTGAAGCAGGGCGAAGTCTATGTCAACGGTGAGGGATGGTGGCGCCGGTGAACTGGCCGTCGGCAGGCCATTATTGTAGACATAGACCCCGCTGTCGCCAAATCTGGTCAGAGTTATGTCGCCATATATCGTCCGCGTACTGGCCAGTACCTGCTCATCAGTCCATCGCCACTGGCGGGCCAGTTGCGGGCCAATCAGGCCCGCGGCCACCATAGCCAGGGTCAGGAGCGTCCCTATCCCGTAGACCCACCTCTGCTGGTCGGTGGCGATAGCCGCCAGCAGGCAAAATCCGGCTCCGGCATTCAGCAGGCCCACTATGATTGCCATAGAAAAGGGCGGAATCACCTGCAGCGCCAGCCAGGCCAGGACGGTGCCGCCCAGCAGGTGGCCGACCGCATCAAGGCCGTAGGCGCGGCCCACCGTATCCGGCTGATGGCTGCGAAGCTGGGCGTAGCCACGGCACGCGGTAGCAAACTGCGCCCCGGCCACTGCTGCAGGCAGCAGCGTGGCTCCAAAGCCCAACATCACAATCTGCGGCAGGCTGAGCATCTGCCCGGCTTCCAGGGAGAGAAGCTGGGTCAACAAATTGCTGGCTCCGGCGAGAGTGGGGAACAGCTCAGGGATTTTGACGGCGAGCAGATAACTGTAGCCGCTGGTTAGCAGCAAGCCAGCGATCAGGGCAAGCCCCGGCAGGAAGGTGAGCAACGCGGCGACGCGCAGGCAAGCCTTCATGTCACCGAGCCGACGGGCGCGCCCCGCCCAGATGGCACCTGCTGCCCCCCACAGCAGCCATCCGGCCAGGATTATCCCCATGCTCACCTCATTGCCCTGGCAGGAGATCAGCAACTCGCGAAACACTATCACCTGGGCAACTCCAGCAGCCAGCCCAGCAGCCACGAAGTAGAGGGGAAACAGCAAACTCAATTGGCGTGGTTGCCTGCCATCCATACCGGCATCGTCCGACCCTCCTGGCGGCACAGCCCTCTTCACCCTGGGGCTTTCTGCTAATTGGGCCGTGGCACACGGCGGCCTGTTGGGAAGTCAACCATTATCGGTGAGGATTCAAGTTGCCGGCCACTTTGCGGACTGCATCTGCCAGTATCGCTACGGCCTGCTGGCAGTCGGCTTCGCTGATCATCAGTGGTGGGGCCAGGCGCACCCTGTCGTCGCCCATAGCATTGACCACCAGCCCGGCCGCCAGGCACTGATTCTGAATAGCCTTCGCCGAGACCTCGGGCGTGACCTGGACGGCCAGCAGCAGCCCTCTGCCGCGAATGTGGTCGAAGCCGTCTATTTCGCTTAGCTCGTCGGTCAGCAGTTCCTCAAGCAAGCTGCCCATCCGGGCGGCATTAGCCACCAGGCCCTCGTCTTCGATGACATCAATAGTCGCCAGAGCGGCCGCGCAGGCCAGATGATTGCCGCCGAAGGTGGAGGCGTGATCGCCGGGTTGAAAAGCGCTGGCTACACCTTCTTTCGCCAGGCAGGCCCCAATAGGAAAGCCTGATCCCAGCGCCTTGGCCAGCGTGATGATGTCAGGGGTGATGTCGGCATGTTCGTACCCGAACCAGTGGCCGGTTCGGCCCATTCCCGTTTGCACCTCGTCAAGTATCAGCAGGATGCCCTGCTCCTCGCAAAGGTCTTCGACCCGGGGCAGGTAGTCGTCATCCGGGACGTTGATGCCGCCTTCGACCTGGATCGACTCTAGCATCACCGCGCAAGTTTGCTCGCTTATCGCTTCTTCCAGCGCACCGACATCATTAAAGGGGACGTATGTGAAGCCGGGGGGCAGTGGGCGGAAAGCTTTCTGGTATTTCTCCTGGCCGGTGGCGGCGAGCGTTGCCAGCGTCCGGCCGTGGAAGGACTGCTTCGCCGTGATAATCTCAAAACACTCGCCACTGCGGTTCATACCGGCCCACTTGCGGGGCAGCTTGATGGCGGCTTCGTTAGCCTCGGCCCCGCTGTTGCAAAAAAAGCAGCGGTCGGCGCAGGATATCTCCGCCAGGCTCTGAGCCAGTTGGGCCTGGAGGGGGATATGGTAAAGATTGGAAGTGTGCATAAGCTGGCCGGCCTGCTCGCAGATGGCCTCTACCACGCGGGGATGGCAGTGGCCGGTACTGGCCACCGCAATGCCCGCCACAAAGTCCAGGTATTCGTTGCCGTCGGCATCCCACAGCCGACAGCCCTCCCCGCGCACAAATGCGACCGGAAGCGGGCTGTAGGTGGACATCAGGTAGCGCTGGCTCAGTTCGATGACCTGCTGGTTGTCCATAAGGCACCTCGTCCGCTGGTAGCCGCTCTTTAAGGCTGCGGGAGAGTGTTCGGTTGAAGCAAACTCTCTGACTCCGTCTCCTTGGGACTGGTCAGGGCCTTCAAGTCTGCCGGTAGATCGTTCAGCAACACGGTGGCATTAATCTGATATACCTGCTCGCTCTCGGAGGTCTGACAGTAGCGTGCATTAGGCTGGGGTTTATTGCCCAGGCGCACCTTGATTGGTCTGCTTTGGCGGGCGATTTTCAACGTTATGACCGTATAGGGGACCGCCAGGCCATACTCCATAAGGTCTCCCTGCTCAGGCTGCTCCTTTTCGAAGGTAACAGCCTGCAAACTGTCCAGGTCCCAGAGGATGTCATCAATTCTGTCGGCCGGGGCCTGCATTCCCGCCGGCGCCGCCAGAATCCACTCACCGTCTTCGTTCTTGCTGGCTGCAAAGTTAAGTTTCTGCTTGGACTGGACCTTAACCTGCAAGACCTTCTCCCTGGCGAAGTCGAGGATGGTCTTGTCGCGCAGGGCGAAGAGGCTCTTGCTGACCTGGTTCAGCAGGTCCGCCGTGACCAGCAGCAGTTGCGGGCGCTGCTCCATATCCACGTAGACGACCCGCTTCTGCTCGGTGCCCTCGCCGTACTCCTTGGGTACGTCCTTTTCGATCTGCTTGCCGATGCGGAACGTCCGCTCCTGGCCATCTTTCGTAGTCAGCGAGACGGTGGCCTGGGGCTTGTCCAACCCAACGCTGCTGAGATCTTCTGGCCTGTCAGCGAAGTCAGCAGCCTTCGCCCGGATTATGCCGTCCACTATATCCTCGACAGCGAAGCGATCCGCCGCTGCTTCCACGGGCTGATGCAACTGCCACTTGTGGGTATCACCTGCGCTGATTCGTTCGGCTATGATGGTCGTCGCTGGCCGCTCGATCTTCAGCTTGCGGACATCATCCTTCTTCAGATCCACCAGCTTTCTGTCGCGGAGGTCATCGGGAGATTTCTCCAGCGCTGTCTTGAACGAGGTCTTAATCAAGTATAGCTCAGGGCGGCCGCTAATGGTGGCGAAATGATCGTCGCCGGTGCCACTCTCAGCACCCAGCTTGACCGTGGTAGCGCGACCGGCCCGAGTCTGGAAGGTGACGGTGAGCACTGGTTGGGCCAGCCCGTAGTCGGGATTGGTCAGGTCAACGTCCTCTCGCTTGCCAGGCTTGATTTGGACCAGGCTTTCCAGCATACTGTCAACTTTGTCGCTATCAGCCAGCCCCTGGAGCGGTTCGCTCAGATACCACTGCTGGTCGCGGCGCTCCAGCACCAGCCTGTTGTCATCTTGGTTCACCTCAAGCTTGACAATCCGTTGTGGAGAGAGGCGGAAGATTTCACCCTCTTCCGGCACTCGTCCACGCTCCTGAGTGAGCACCCAGGCCAGCAGTATCGCAAATATTAACAGAGCTGCCAGTGTGAACTGATAACGCTTCATCTATCCTCAGCCCCTCCTGCGTCGCCACCAGACGGTAGCGCCGGTCAGCATCACCAGCACTGGCAGAAGGCAAACTGTGACGATGGCGAGGTTGCGTTGGCGGTCGGAGACTGTGACCCGGTTGGGCGTAGTGTCTTTGGGAGGGATTGAGATGAGCTTTTCGTTTTCGACCAGCCAGGCGATGCTCTTCAGAGCGAAGATCACTCCGACATCAACGCCTTGCTGTACCAGCGTGTCAGAGACCAGGATGGCAGTGCCCACTACCACCAATCGCGTGCCATTGCCGCTGGGGGGTGGGGGCATACCGGGCATAGTCGGCGAAGCTGGGGTGGCCTCGTCAACCAGCGCTGCCATCACCAGAGGACCGCCTTGCTCGCCGGGATCCTTTTTCGGTTGGCCCTCCAGAGTTGTTTCGAGCCAGGCTGCCGAAGATGATTCCAGCAGCGCAACCGGCTTGGGGCCAGGTGGCGGTGGGGCACCGGGATACTGCGGCGGCGTGCTTTGCAGCGCGAAGGCGCGCGTAACCGGTAGGATTACGGCGCCCAATCCACGTGTAATCTCGTGTGAGACTGGTGCGTTGACCATCGGCACGTTGACCTGCCCCCACAAACTCATCTGAGGGTCCATGACCATCCCGTCAAGCGGGGTGATACCGTACGAACCCAGTATCCCCTCAAGCCCCGGCGCAGGAGGAGCGCCGACAGCGACAAACAGCTTGCCGCCCTGGTCGAGGTATCGCTTGATAGCCTCGACTTCCTTGTCATGGAGTGGCTTCTGGGGCCCGATTATGGCCAGCACCGCGCAGTCGTCGGGTACCCGCGGCTGCTGCTGGGCCATCAATGAGAGGGTCTCCACCTCATACTGTTGGTTCTCCAGATTTCGCTTCAGCGTGGCCACTGCATCCGGTCCAGTGCCCTCCACAGGAAACTCGCTATGGCCCTGCAGGAAGTAGGCTTTGGTCTTCTTGCCCTGGCTAACGGCCAGAATTGCCGAGGTAATTTGCTCTTCGCTGGCCCCGACTACATCTTCTTGCCGATCCCCTGACTTTACGATTATTGCCGGACTGAACTGCACATCGTAGCTTTCCACGTCGTATTCTTTGAGCTTGGCGAAGTTGGTCTTGGGATCGTATTGCTCGATCTTAATCTTGGGCGAGAGCATCTCGTACTCGCGCAGGCGGTCTGCGGCTTCGGCAGCTTGGCGATGCTCGGGGGCAATGAAGGCTACTAACTTGACTTCTTTCTCAAGGTCCTGGGCCACTTTGCGGGTCTGCTCAGATAGCGAGAATCGCTGCGACTGGGTCATATCCTTGCGGATGTGGTGGCGTGCTCCCATATAGTTGAGTAGGACCACAATTCCCAAAACCACCGCGATGAACGCGGCTGAATTGAAGATCAACTTGGCCTGGCGACCGCGGACGGCTGTAACTACTTTGCTTATGTTAATGACTAGCCACAAGAGTCCCAGAGCTACGCCTCCAATGACTAACCCCAGCGGCACAGCGGCAAAGTGCTTGACAACTGCTGCCCACACCAGGCCGACGATGATCGCCAGCAGCCCCAGCCACCCGCCGATGACGCTGGCTCTCTCCAGCGCGGTGGGTTCGGGCGTGGCGCCTGCTTGGCGTCGGCCCGAGGGACTGGTATTATCCTGCTGATCTCGGATTGGCTTCTGTTCGGACATTCGCTCTCACCCAGCAATAAAGGCCGTCAACTGTCAGGTAGGCCTAGATAGTCCGTCGGTTTTCGATAGTGCGAACTGCCAGAAATAGGCTTACGAAGATGAGACTCAGGAAGTAGATTATGTTCTTAGTGTCAATAATTCCCTTGCTGAAGTCCTGGTAGTTCTCCATCACGGATAGGTGTTTGAAAACATCGCCCAGGCTCTGGCTGACAGAATACGACAGCGCGCCAACAAGCCAGAGGAACAACAGCATAAAGACAGCGATGATAGCCGCAGCAATCTGATTGGAGGTCAGTGAGCTGGCAAAGGTACCCAGGGCAGCAAAGGCGGCTCCGGCCAGCAACAATCCCAAATATCCGGTCAGGATCATTGCCCAATCCACCTTTGCCACGACCTCCAGTATCGCCGGGTAGCTCATGCTTATTATTATCACTGACGCAAAGAGACTCACTGTCGCCAGGAACTTACCGACAACTACCTCCCAGTCGCGTACCGGGCGCGTCATAAGCAGCTCCATTGTGCCGCTGGCCCGCTCCTGGGCAAATAGGCCCATCGTCAGCATGGGAATAATGAACAGGGTCAGGAAGAGCATACTGCCAATGAGGTCGCGGAGGTGCTCAGTCTGAGCCTGGGGCATTAGCAGAAAGATTGCTATGAAGATATAGCCAATGATGCCCAGGTAGAAGACCGCCAGCACATAAGCCATCGGCGAAGTAAAGTAGGAGCGCAGCTCCTTACCGGCTATGGTCAGGATATTCCTCATCTAGGCGACACCTTTTTCTTCAGTAGTCAGCTCGCGGAAGACGTCCTCCAGGGACATCTCCACCGGTCGTAACTCCAGCAAGCCCCAGCCCTTTTCCACGATGAATTTGCTGAGATCGGCGCGCAGGTCCGACCCTACCTCAGTCTCGACGTAGTAGCTACTCGCCTGCTCGGCGCTGCGCACGTCAACCACTTCGGGAATGTTCTTTATCTGGCGAGCTACGGTACCGTCATCGTCGCGGATGGTCACCAGCAATGTCTCAGCCTGACGAAGCTGGGCGGTAAGCGCCTGCGGGCTGCCTTCGGCGACGATCTCGCCCTCGTTGATGATGATTACCCGCTCGCAGGTCATCTGTGCCTCAGGCAGGATATGGGTAGAGAGGAGTACGGTGTGATCTCCCGCTAAGCTCTTTATAAGCTCGCGCACCTCGACTATCTGATTGGGGTCCAGGCCGACGGTAGGCTCATCGAGAATCAATACGGGCGGATCGTGCAACATCGCCTGGGCCAGGCTCACCCGCTGGCGGAAGCCCAGTGACAGTGTGCCGATGATGGAACTGGCCCGCTCGCTTAGCCCGCAACGGTCAATCACATACTCCATCCGCTCAGTGAGTTCAGCCTTGCCCATTCCCTGGAGCCGGCCGCAATAGCTCAGATATTGATAGACGCGCATATCCGGGTACAGCGCCACGGCCTCCGGCATATAGCCGATATTGCGGCGCGCCTGCAGTGACTGCTCGGCCAGATCAAAACCGGCCACCTGGGCAGTGCCGAAGGTCGCGGGCATATAGCCGGTCAGAATTCGCATAGTCGTTGTCTTGCCGGCGGCATTTGGTCCCAGGAAGGCGACGATTTCGCCTTCTTCGACCTGGAAGGAGACGTCAACTATGGCGGGATGCTGTGCGTAGTACTTGGTTAGGCCGTCCGCCTGAATCATAATGCAGTCCTCCGCGGCAATTGCAACTTGAAGTCAGACACCAAAGCCCGACTCGCCCACGGAGCCAGTCTCTACACGTCCCATCGAGGGGCGAAGCCGGTCTTGTAATGCACCATCTAAGGCTGCCGTGCAAACTGTTATGAGTAAATTTAAGCAAAAGGGCGAGGGTCTGTCAAGCTTGCTTTGTTGTTTCACAACGCACTCAGTAGAGTGAAATGTTCCGCGCAGATGAGGGTCGGTACCTGCTTCGCAGTTCATTGTGCCTGCGTCAATTCCATTAGCTGCGTCCACAGATTAGTCACCTGCTGACAAGTCTCGGCTAGCTCCCCGCTCGTGTCAATGATGTAGTCAGCTTCTATCTCGCCCAGCCCTAGCTCGTCGTGAAGCTCAACGCGCTGTTGAGCCTGCGGGGTGCTTATTCCGTCGCGTTGGCACAGACGGCGGATGCGCATCGGTTCAGAGGCAGTGACCAGTAGCACCTTATCGACGATTTGGTCCAGCCCCATCTGGTGGAGGATCGCCGCCTCGATAGCCACCATTGGCGGGGGAGCGTTGGCGCGGCGATATTCGTCTAGTATCTCACGCAATCGTGCCACCATTGGCGGATGCATAATCCTGTTCAGACGCTGGCGTGCCTGGCAGTCGGCAAATATGAGTTCAGCCAGCTTATTGCGCTGCAGTTCGCCAGCGGGCGCGAGGTACTCATCGCCGAAGGCGGCGCGTACCTGCTCAAGGACCGGCTGGCCGGGCTGAAGCAGCTCTCGCGAGACGTCATCGGCCCGCAGCGTGGCCGCACCCAGCTCTTCAAGCATTTCAAGAACAGTGGATTTGCCGGAGGCCAGCGGCCCGGCCACTCCCAATACAATCATTGCCGTCGCGACCCTTTCCTCCGCGTTCAGGATGTCTCTTCTTCACCAGTCGCCTCGGGCTGGTCGGTTTCGTCAGCTTCATCGGGCTCAGCCTCGGCTTCTTCGGCGGAGCTTTCCGGCTCTGTCGGTACAGGCTCATCTGGTCCGGGCGTTTCTGCTTGCTCATCGGCTGGCTCCTGCTCAGCCGGCTCGTCAGTGTCCTCATCAGGCTGCTCAGGCTCAGCCAGCTCGTCAGTATCCTCATCAGGCTGCTCAGGCTCAGCCGGCTCGTCAGTGTCCTCATCAGGCTGCTCAGAATCAGCCAGCGACGCCTTGGTCTGGTTAAGCACTTCCCCGAACTGGTCGCCAAGTCTGACCGCCGGAGCCTGCTGACTCTTCATATACTCCTCGTACTCCTGGCGGTCGCTTTCGGTTTCTGCGCCCATCAGGCTCAAGGTCATCTTATGAGCATTGGCATCCAGGTCCAGTAGCTTGACATTCACTTTCTGGCCCTTGCTGGCTACTTCCTTGGCCTGGCTGATGTGCTGCGAGCTTAGCTCGCGCAGGGGAATGAAGCCTTCCACATCCGCTTCTTTCAGGCTGGCAAACGCGCCGGTGTCAACCACACGCGCAATAACAGCCTCATACAAGGAGCCGACCTCCAGTTGTTTGGCTGCCTGCTTCCAGGGATCGGGCAGAAGTTGGCGCATACCCAGAGATATCCGCTCGCCGTCTTTCTGGATATCCAGCACCATCACTCGGATAATCTCTCCGGGCTTGACCACGTCAGAGGGGTGGTCAACGTGCGACCAAGCCATCTCGGAGATATGCAGCAGTCCGTCTACTCCGCCCAGGTCAACGAAGGCACCGTAGTTGGTGACATTGCGCACCCGTCCTTCACAGACGACGCCTTCCTCCAGTCGGGATAGGGTCTCTTCGCGGCGGCGGGTGCGCTCTTCTTCAATAACCTGGCGGTGGGAAAGCACAATCTGATTGCGGAGCCGGTCCACCTCCAGCACCTTTAGCTTCAGGACCTTGCCGATCAGCTTGTTTAGCTTGCGCACGTCGCGAATGGCCACATGAGACGCCGGCACAAAGCCGGGCATGCCTACATCAACTCGCAGCCCCCCCTTGACGCGGTCGGTGACCATCCCGGTGAGCACTTCACCGTCCTGTTGGGCGCGGTACAGCTTTTCCCAGGCCTGCTCGTAGTCAGCGCGCTTCTTCGAGAGGGTGATCTGACCGGCCTCATCATCAACCCGCACCACAGCCACACGGATTTCAGCACCCTCCGCCGGCAGCTCCTCGCCCGCGGCAAACTCATTGCGGGGCACCATGCCCTCAGACTTGGCGCCGACGTCCACTACTATGTACTGATCCTGCACCGCCACCACCGTACCGGGGATTATGTCGCCCTTCTGAACGTCTGTCGGGATAGCCTCCTCCAGGTCGGCCCAGCTTTCCTGCAGGTCCCAGCGGGAGCTTATCGGCTTCTCTTCTCGGGGTTCTTCCGGGACGTCCTCGTCAAAGATGTCGTCATAGCTGTCAGTGGTGTCCGTGGATTCATCGTCATTTATGGAACTCATTTGATTCACTCCTAAGGTGATTCTACATCCCTAATTCGTGGTAAGGGGTCACAACTTGCCTTAAGGTACCTCCTCCAAATCGCGCCAGTTCCGGCCGGCCTTGAGATCTACGGCCAGTGGAACTGACAGTTCCCAGGCGTTCTCCATGATCCGTTTGGTCAGCTTGCTTACATCGGACATATCCTGTTCGGGGACTTCGAAGACCAACTCGTCGTGGACCTGAAGCAACATGCGCGCCTCACCGCTGGCCTCTGCCAGGCGCGGGGTGATATCAGCCATCGCCAGCTTCATTATATCGGCTGCCGAGCCCTGAATCGGAGCATTGGCTGCCGCCCGCTCACCGTAGGCCTGCACCCGCCGATTGTTGCTATTCAGCTCCGGCACCGGCCGGCGCCGTCCACAGATGGTCCGGACGTAGCCGTCTGCATATGCCTGCCTTACTATCTGATCCATATACTGTTGTACGCCGGGCAACTGCGCGAAGTAGTCTTCTATGAACTTATCAGCCTCCTCTCGCGATATATCCAGTTGGGTGGCCAGCGCCTGGCTGCCCATCCCATAGATGACCGCGTAGTTGACAGTCTTGGCGGCACTACGCTGCTGGCGACTCACTTCGTCCAGAGTCACGCTAAACAGCGCTGCAGCGGTACGCTCGTGAATATCTTCGCCAGCTACGAACGCACTAACCAGATTCTCATCGCCGGAAAGATGAGCCAGAATTCGCAATTCAATCTGCGAGTAGTCAGCACACAACAACACTGTCTCGGGACTGCCGGCGATAAAGCAAGCGCGCACCGACCGTCCCAGCTCAGTACGCTTAGGGATATTCTGCAGGTTGGGATTGCGGCTGGACAGCCGCCCCGTAGCGGTTGCCGTCTGCACAAACGTCGTATGCACCCGCCCGGTTTTCGTACTAACCTGCTCCAGTAGTGCCTTTATGTAGGTCGAATACAGCTTACCCAGTTGCCGATATTCCAACACCAGCCCGACGATCTCGTGGTGCTCGCGCAGTTCTTCCAGCACATCGGCAGCCGTCGACCAGCCCGTCTTGGTGCGCCGACCTTCGGGCAGCTCCAGCTTCTCAAACAGAATCTCGCCCAACTGCTGCGGTGAATTGATATTGAACTGCTCGCCGGCGAGCTTGTGGATGCGCTGGCCCAGCTTCTCCTGGTCGGCCTGGATCTGCTCGCCTAGTTGCGCAAGCCGCTCGCAGTCCAGCGCAATACCGGCCCGCTCCATATCGCGGAGAATCTCAATCTGCGGCATCTCCACGCGCTCGAACAGAGGCATCAAGTCGAGTTGCTCTATCTCCTCACTCAAAACTGCCCGCAGGCGCGGGATCATAGTGGCCAGTTGACAGGCCCGCTCTGCAGGCTGCTCCGGTGAAGGCAGGGCCTCCTGCAGATAGCACGCCGCCAGCGCGTCCGCGTTCTGGTCACGCTGAGGGGCGATCAGGTAGTCGGCAAGGGCGCCATCCCATTGGCAGCCGGCCATGCGGATGTCATAGTCGTCAAGGCCCGTGGCAATCTGCTTCAGATTGCAGCCCCGTTTGGCGATTGCAGGATCTTCCAGCAGTTCAGCCACTGTCGGCGGGACCTGCGCCTGCCTCGCTTCGCCGAACAGGCCACCGTCGCTATCCTCTTGTTTGGCCGGCGCCAGGGACAGATATGCCGGTCCCACTTCATCGGTGGCCAGGGCCAGACCCCTCAGCTCATCTTCGGTCCACGCTGCTGCCAGGTTGCAGCATTCGGCTGCTTTGATCGCCTGCATTACCTCATCGAGATCGGCCAGTGCCGGCTGTTCGTTGTCGGCGGTTGATTGAGCGGGCAGTCGGTCCATCAGCCGGGAGAATTCCAGCCGCGCAAAAAGCTGCCGGAGCTGACCAGGCTGAATGCCCTCCCAGGTAAGATCGTCAATATCCATCTCCAGCGGACTATCAACGGCAATAGTTGCCAGTTTCTTGCTGAGTTGTATCTGGTAACTGCTCTGCTTCAGCTTGGCCGCCAGCTTGTCACTGTCCACCTCGTCCAGCCGCTCGAGCAGTTCTTCGACGTGAGGAAATTGTGCAAGTAGCTGGGCCGCACTCTTGGGCCCCACGCCGGCCACTCCTGGAATATTGTCCGAGCTGTCGCCCACCAGCGCCTTGTAATCAGCTATCTGATCAGGCCGGACACCGTATTCTTCGCGCACTTCATCTGGCCCGTAAAGCCGCGTCTCACTGAGGCCGCGAATGGTAGCCAGCACGCTGGTCTGGTCATCAACCAGTTGCAGCACATCGCGGTCGCCGGTAATAATCAACACCTCAAAGCTGGCAGCCCCGGCCTTTTCAGCAACAGTGCCGATGATATCGTCAGCCTCGTATCCGGCTATCTCCGTCTGGGTCATACCCAGGGCGTCAATCAGTTCGTGGGCCAGGTCAAACTGGGCGATCAGCGTCTCATCAGTGGGCGGTCGGCCTGCTTTATAATCTTCAAACAGCTCGTCACGGAAGGTCTTGCCCGGGGCATCAAAAGCTACCAGAGCAGCGGTGGGCGATTTCTCCTCCAGCAGCGGCAACAACATCTGAGCCAGCCCGTAGATAGCATTAGTGGGTTGCCCGGAAGAGGTGGACAGCGACTGCGGCAGCGCATGGAAGGCCCGATGCAGCAGGCTGTTCCCGTCTATTACCAGTAACTGTTTAGCCACCAGCGGCAGCGCCTCCCGGTACAGTCTTAGCGGTACTGCGGCTGTGGCTGTGGTGTGGTGAGGCTGCGCGAGAGCTCGCTTACTAGCTCCGGCTTCATCTGGCGGGCGAGGGCCTGTGCCAACGTATCAAAGAAGCTACCCCAGACCGAGCCACCTCCGAACTGCTTCAGTTTGGGTTGTCCCTCGATTCCCCCACGCTTTGCCGCTTCGTCTACCGCGTCGTAGAAGTTGCCGAGCTGATCAATGAGGCCCGCCTCCACCGCCTGCTCGCCGGTGTAGATTCTTCCGTCAGCCAGCTTCTTAACCTCGGTTTCATCCATCCCCCGGGCCTGGGCGACATCGCGCACAAACTGATCGTACACGCCCATAAGCGTCTCCTGCAGCAGTTCCCGCTCGTCGGGGCGCATCGGGCGGAAAGGCGAGCCAGTGTCCTTGTATTTCCCTGACTTTATCGTTTCAGTTTCCAGCCCGTATTTCTCCATAAACTCGTAGAAGTTCAGTGTCTCGAAGATGACCCCGATGCTGCCGGTGATAGTGGCGGGATTGGCGAAGATAGCATCGGCCGGGCAGGCCACGTAGTAGCCGCCCGAGGCCGCCACATCGCCCATTGAGACGACTACCGGCTTGCCCTCCGCCAGGCGCTGGATTTCTTTGTATATCGCCTGGGAGGCAGCTGCGGTGCCCCCGGGACTGTTGATGCGCAGCACGACGGCCTTTACCGAGTTATCCTCGGCGGCCTGGCGCAACTGGCTCATCGTCGTACGTGCCCCTCTTGGCCCTCCAAACAGCCAGGCGCCCGCATCATCTCCAGCGGTAATCGGCCCGCTTATTGTGATAACTCCCACCCGTGGCCCCCCACTCAGCTCCGCGGAGGCCCCCATCGCTCCGAACAGGGCAAACATCATGGCCAGAAAGAAGCCGCCGATCAGTATTACAAACACAACGAGCGCGATACCGATGATCAGCGCCCAGTTAGTCCGTCGCCGAGGTGGGCTGGAGGGGGGCTGTTGCCCTGTCGGTGCCGGTTGGGCCTGCTCAGATTGATTTTGCTCTCCGCTGGGTTGCGAATAGTCTCCGTACTCGTCCATTTACAGTCGCCTCGTTCCCTGGGCTGAGTCTTCTCTGTCTGCGGGAGAATTCGACTATGGAGCGTCCACCGTTATGGGGTAAGGTTTGCCGCGTCAGCATTGAATACTTGCTGGCTGATTGGCGCGAAATCCGGCACAGCTATCCAGTCTCAGCTACTCGGGACCAACAGGATAACCTAACTCCCTTTCAACTTGCTGTAGCTCATGCTCTTGGCGAAGTTCCTCGTCGGTCAATTCCCCCTGTTCATAGCGCTCCTGGTAGCCGGGGCCTGGCGGTTCCGCCTCCTCCGGCTCTGCGAATTGTGCGAGGGCTGGCTGCATCGCCTGTTGGCCGTAGGCACCAGGGTAGGCACCGGGCTGTTGGCCGTAGGCACCAGGTTGTTGGCCGTAGGCGCCAGGCTGTTGGCCGTAGGCGCCAGGCATTTGTGCTTGTGGCTGTGTTGTCTCAGCCTCCTTAGATTTCCCGCATCCGACGAATAAGGCCATACCCAGTACGGCGACTGCTATCAGCCACACTGCTGCATCTCTACGCATCTGGTTTGTCTCCTCTCTACGTCAGCTTGGACTCTTCAAGCATAGTGCCCGGTCTTGCGAGGGTGCTTGCCACAGTCGCAAACTTGACGAGCACCCCGATTCTGGCATATACTCAAGCTGGTTGCCGGAGTGGCGGAACTGGTAGACGCACCAGACTCAAAATCTGGCGGGGCCTTAAACCCCGTATCGGTTCGAATCCGACCTCCGGCACCACAGCAGTAACCCTTCGCTGGGAATGGGGAAACTGGAACTCCGTATGTCCCGGCTTACCCCTGCAACTCCTTGGCGGAGTGCTAGAGTATAGTGCGGCTTGACAGGCAACTAGTATGATACACCAAGCGGGGAATACTGGCAAGTCCCTCGCTCATAAGAGATGCCTGGCTGGGGAAAGACTCGCCAGGCAGTTGGAAGCTACGAGCGGATGGTAGCGTTGTCGCATGTAAAGTATTGCCGGCGGGACGGGGAGCGGGTCCCCGGAGACTGTTGCGAAACCTACTTCTCCTCAACACCTGCTCCCTACCCGTCGGCAGCCAGACACTGCTGGCAGGTGGCAGCGAAGGAGTTCCCCGGCCAGCTTCCGAATGAGTAGGCCTCTACCGTGCTTGCCTACCAGATAGTAGCACTCAGCCCTTGACCCTTGACATTTTTCTTGGTCTGTGTTATAAAATGTAGACGTCTAAGTAGTCCATAATGTCTACAAGGGAGTTTGCAATGAGTAGTGCTACAGTTCGTATTAACGAGGAAACCCACCGGACACTTCGGGCCCTGGCAGAGAAACAGCACACGGCGATGGTAGACTTGCTTGATCAGGCCGTCGCCAACCTGCATCGCCAGTATGTCCTGGAAGAGACAAATAAGGCCTATGCTGCTTTGCGCAGTGATGCTGAAGCCTGGCAGGAGGAGCAGGAGGAGCGTACTGCCTGGGAGGCGACCATTTCGGATGGGCTGGAGGCAGAATGAGTCCGGCGCAGCCGGCTCGCGGTGAGATTTGGTACGTAAACCTATCTCCTACCCGGGGCCACGAACAGCGCGGCCAGCGTCCCGCCCTGGTGGTCTCGGTGGATCGCTTCAATCAGGGCCCCGCCGATTTGGTCATTGTAGCGCCATTGACCACGACTGATAGAGAAATTCCCCTCCACGTTGCGATAGAACCTCCTGAAGGCGGCGTGCGGACACGCTCTATAGTCCAATGTGATCATATCCGCTGTATCAGCCGGCAACGACTCACCGAGTGTTGGGGTAGGGTGTCTTCCGATACAATGGAGGCGGTAGCAGAGCGGCTCCGGATCGTGCTGGGATTGTAGGCGTACGGCCTGTCCGCAGCCTACCCCGCGTAAACAATAGCTAGGGCAGGTATTGCGCTGACCGTCGAGCAAGTAGCACCGGCAGCGACGGCGAAAGGTAGCTACCGAATCAGCGAAGGAGGCTTTACAATGAGCAGGAAGTGGCTGTGGCTGGCAATTGGTGTGGTGGTGGTGGGGGCCTTTGTTGCAGGAGTAGTGATGGGGCTGGAAGGAAGGTATTGGTATGGCGCAATCGTGGCAATGGCATTGTTAATCGTGGCAATACTAACGTATGTTGGAGAACGGGTGCAAATAAGAGTCTCTGCGGAGCAGAACTACTTGGTAACACCAGGAGTTGACACAAAGGAAGCCATACTGCTGAAGGCCGTCAACATCGGAAAGCGACCAGTACCAGTGGTGAGTGGGAGTCTACTGCTTGCCGATGGCAGCCAATTCCTCCCCACTGCTCCATCATATTTCGGCAAACCACTCCCCCTGAAGCTAGAGGAAGGCGACGTGTGTACGCTTTGGTTTTGCGCTGAGGAAGTGAGAAAAGGAGAACGAGAAAACAAGAACAAGGTCGTGGCAGTGGTTTTCCGGGACGCAGCCGGGAGGGAATTCAAAAGCAAGTTTCATACTCGCCCAACAATGGCCGAACTCGAGCAGAGCAATGTTTAGCACTATGCCAGACCTTGAGCTGACCGTCAAGCAGGCGGGCGTGAGCATTTAGGAGCTACACAAGGAGAACAGATTATGAAACAGCTTTTGCGTCATGCCCTGGATCGTATGTGTCGGCAGTATGAGCAAACAGGCTGGGAAATGGGGAGCAGGGAGGACGCGATTTGTAGGCTTGTTGAGTCACTCTCCAAAGTCGTTGATGCGCTTCCTGACTATCCGGAAGTCAAATCAGAGGATGTGCACCGTAATGCAAGAGTAAGGGGCACTCCGCAAAGGCTTGGATATGAATATGATATTGTAATTGGCTGTCAAGTGCCCGGGCAGTCATACATCGATGCTCAGCTTGTAGTGGAGGTCGATGCTTTCCCAAGAGACGGCTCTAAGAGCCGACATGATATGGTCTTCAGCGGCATCCTAAACAGGCATCTGCGCATGTTGGGCAATATTCGTCAAGAGAGTGTAGTCACCGCTATGGTGGTTTTTGATGAAGCTAGACACCTTGAGGGCTGGCAGGTATTTCTGTCAGAACACAGGGACCAAGAGGCTCCGAAAGCCCACGTATTCACGATGAACGTAACCGACGGAGCTTGTTGGGTTGAGAAGTTCTAGCGTACTTGGGCGACGGGCCGGGGCAGCGGCATAGACGCGCAGGTGCCAAGGAGGCGGGGACAACCCAAAACGCCTCATCTGATAGACTTGGAGAGCGACGGGGTTGATGGCAAGGTGGCCTTGCCCTACGTGCCGCGCAGCCCCCACCTATCTGCCGGAGGCTCCTTCTGTCTCCCTGTTAGCCCGATCTACTGCATTGCCGACCTGACCCGCCAGGCCAACCCAGATTGTGGTAGCTCCAAGGATCAGGACTAGCAGTAGTAGCGCATACTCGACCGTGGTGAGACCATCTTCGTCATGCCACAGGCCCTTTAGTATTCTCATTTCTTGCTCGGCTCGCTGTCTCCAAGTGATGCTACCGGTTCTGCAATTAGCAGTGTACCCATGACTCCCAGTCACCAACCCTCAGCAAGACACCTCAAGTTGGTTTGAACGCCACTGGCGAAAGAAGGCGAGGTCGGCCTCCAGGCCGGGAAGATAGCCGTCCCGCCGGACGGCCATTTTGCCTGCTTACGATCATCGATGAATACAGCCGGGAATGTCTGGCCATCGACGTGGCCAGGCGACTGACCAGCGAGGACGTAGTGAACCGACTCACCTAGCTGTTCATTGGGCGGTGCATTCGGGATTACATTCGTTCCGACAACGGATCAGAGTCTACCGCCAATATCGTGCGGCAGTGAATATCAAATCTGGAAGTAAAGACTCCATGCATCGCGCTGGGCAGTCCCTAGGAGAATGAGCACCTGGAGTCGTTCAACGGCAAGTTCGGGGACGAGCTTTTGAACGTGGATATCTTTGACACACTGTGGGAGGCGCAGGTATTAGTGGAGCGATGGCGAAGAGAGCATAATACAGTGAGGCCACACAGCGTACTTAACTATCGAGCACCAGCGCCGAAAGCGGTCCAGCTACGGCCGGAAGACGAGGCGTAGCCGAGCCTGGAGACCGTGGAGCCAACATAGCAACTGGTACCATTTATGGGGGCAGGTCGGCTTTGGTGGTTAGTAAACGATGATCGAGGTGAGCAATGTGTCGGACTATTGTGTGCCTATTGACAGCCCCACGCCTGATGCGGAGGCCTTTATCCGTTGCCTGATGGGGGAGGAAAGACCACAAAAGCCTCCGTTGGTGGAATATGTGGTTGATGACATACATATGTGTACTATCATCAGCGATATGCTGGGACGTCAATGGGTGCCGGCTCCAAGCAATGGAACCAAGGAAACTGGCTCAGTCCAGGCCTTTACTGAGCCAGCATATTGGGATAATCTCATTGAATTCTGGTACCGGATGGGCTACGACTTTGTGCGCCTCGAACTATCCTTGGACCTCCCCCGCCATCATCTGCTTACCGAAGACACGGCCCAGGCTTCGGAGGGCCAGCGGGCCTGGGCAGATGAACACCATAGGCCTATCAGTAGTTGGGAAGATTTTGAGCAATATCCCTGGCCTACTCTAACCGAGGCTGATTTCTTTCCTCATGAGTACATTGATAGCCACCTGCCAGAGGGTATGGGACTGATGTCCTGTCACGCTGGCGGTATCTGCGAACATGTTCGCTGGATTATGTCCTACGAGGGACTAAGTCTTGCCCTGTATGATAACCCAGAACTGATCAGCGCTGTCATCGAGCGCGTCGGTACACTTATGGAGCAGTATTATCAGCGCCTGGTTCATCTCGATAATCTGATCGCCATCTTTCCCGGCGATGATATGGGATTCCGCACTCAGACTCTCATTTCGCCGGACGATCTACGAGAATACTTTCTGCCCTGGCATAGACGCTTTGCTCAGATAGCTCATGACGCCAAGCTGCCCTATTTTCTACACTCCTGCGGCAACATAGAGGCTATAATGAAGGATTTGATTGAAGATGTAGGCATTGATGGAAAGCATTCCTTTGAGGACAGCATCATTCCCGCTGGTGACTTCCAAAAGCGCTACGGCGAGCAGATTGCTGTACTCGGCGGAATAGATATACATAAACTGGCCTCCTATTCACCAGAGCAGCTCCGTGGCTACGTGCGCTCGATGATTGATGAATGTGCACCCTCAGGCCGTTTCGCCATCGGGTCCGGCAATTCAATACCAAGTTACATACCTTTGGAGAATTATCTGACCATGCTTGATGAGGCACTCCGATAGGGGGATTGGAGGACAAAAAGAGGGAGACTAGTAGCAGAAGCTGCGGCCAATTTGTCGCAAGTGGTGCTTCTGAAGAATTGGCCACTTCCGTGACGCGGAGCGAGGAGGGGGGAACAACCCACAACGCCTCATCTGATAGAGTTGGAGAGCGACGGGGTTAGTGGTAAGGCGGTATTGCCCTATGTGCCGCGCCGACGAGGGCCAGCCCACTACCAGGATAGCGTCAGTCAGGCTATCTTAGAGTTCCACTTCAATCCCCGCCTGGACTGGGCGGATCTGTATGCCCGGCCGATGCGCAGCGCCGTGCCCCTCGCTGTATAGAACACCCTCCAAGTTCTCTTGCTAACCACAGACTTCTCCCGTCTATTGGTAGTCCCCGCCTGCCCTTGACAGCGTCCCCCGTTCGCTATAATGTAGGGGCAGTTTTGGCAATATTCACTCAGGAGGCAGCAAGATATTATGAAACCGGTAAAAGTAGTCGTGGTGGGCGCGGGTAGTCTGTCATTTGGGCGCGGGACCATCGCCGACCTGCTGGATGCCGACCGACTGAATCGGCAGACAGAGCTTACCGTCGTACTGGTGGACACCGACGAAGAGGCGCTGGAGCGGATGTACAGTTTCGCACAGGTGCTGAAGGACTATCGCGGGGCCAGCGTCCGCCTGGAGGCTACCACTGACCGTGCTGAGGCGCTACCCGGGGCTGACTACGTTATCATCGCGGTAGCACGCCAGCGCCTGGAGCTATGGCAGCAGGACTTCTACGTGCCTCTTTCCTATGGGTTCAAGCATATCTTTGGGGAAAATGGCGGCCCCGGCGCAGCCTTCCATACCCTGCGTAGCATCCACCTGACTATGCCGATTATCCGGGATGTCGAGCGGCTCTGCCCCCAGGCGCTGGTGCTCAATTTCACAAATCCCGAAAGCCGGGTGTGCCTGGCGATAAGTCGGCTGACCGAAGTTGAAGCTGCAGGTATATGCCATGGTCCCTTCGCCACCCTCGCAAAGGTAGCGGAGGTCCTCGGTAAAGAACCTGAACAGATTGAACTGACCGTCGGCGGGATCAATCACTTCCACTGGGTTTTGGGCATCAAGGATGCCACAGACGGTGCCGATCTGTCCCCGCGTTTCGCTGAACGTATGGAGCAGCAAACCTGGGGACTGGACCCGCTGGTGCGATACTTCTATGACACCTACGGCCTGCTGACCTACCCCGCGGAGAGTCACCCGGGTGAATATGTCGGCTTTGCTTACAGTTTGACCGGGCCTACATTTGAACACTACCGCAAATTCCATGTCGCCTGGGAACGCGGCAGCGAGGATAAGTTGCCACTCTGGAAGATAATCCAGCAGGTCGCCGACGGGGAGGCGGCGATGACCGAGGAACTGGCCGAGACCTCCGGTGAGGTGATCATTCCTATCATCGAAGGTATTGAGTTTGACAGCGGCGACCGCATAATCTCGGCCAATGTCCCTAACAGCGAGCTTTCGGTGGCCAACTTGCCGGCCGATGCTATTGTGGAAGTGCCGCTTATTGTTGATGCCCAGGGTATTCATCCTATTGAAGTTGGGCCGCTTCCGGAAGCAATCGCTGCTATGTGCCGGCTGCAAACCTCTATCCAAGAGCTGCTGGTTGAAGCGTATCGCCAGCGCTCCAAGCGCGTGCTGCTGCAGGCATTGTTGCTGGAGCCGACCGTAGACAACCCCCAGCGGGCCGAAGAAATGATGGAGGAGATGCTTCAGCGTCAGGCAGAGTTTCTGCCCTGTCTTTAGAGGGATAATACCGCTGATGCTCCACGGGGCAGTTGGGCTGAAAAGCACCAATGATGGAGATTTCACGCATTATAAAGGCGTCGAAGGGGTCAGGAAGAAGCAGTTCGCCAGAGAGAGCACCGGCCACCACCACCCGGCCTCCCGAAGGTGCGAGGGATACTAAAGTCCTTACCGCCTGCGGGCTCCCGCAGGCTTCGATGAGAACGGAGATGGATTCGTTGGGAGTGATTGCCTCGATACCGGAACGCAACTCTTCATCTGAGCATTATCTATGAGCCGGCAGAATTGTCCCGCTGCTTGTTGTATGGGAAGATTAAGGGGCGGGTCAGCTAGTACAATTGCAGGGCGCAACTCATGGCCTTCAATAAGGCCCTTGATTTCAAGGATCTCCTCAGGCGCATAGCAACGGCTGTGGGCACACGGGAATAATCTATTTCTCAGCGAAGCGCACTTCCAGCCCGACGATCCTGATAGTTGTGTTTTCGCAACGGACTATCAGTTCGTTGGTGCCGTCGCGAACAGCGCCTTGAGGCAGATCAAAAGTTGCTACCTGGCTCTGGAACGTTCCTCGTTCGCCCTCAACAACCTGTGCGGCGCAGCCAATTGGCTGGTCATTGAGATAGAGCCACAGATCGTCACTGTGGGCGGTACCGTCGAATATGACTAGTAGAGAGCCCTGCCCCCCTGAGCCCTCGGCGGCCAGTGTCATACGAAACTTGCGGCTCTGGCCGGGCGAAAGCTCAACAGGGACCTGGCGGGGCAGGTCGGATTCCACCATCTGAAAGCCCGAGGTGGTCGCGTGGCGACGCTCTTTCGAACGTAGACCTTCCAAATCGCCCATCTCAGCCAAAACGTCAAACAGAGGTTCCTGCGGCTGAGGCCGGTTCGGCTCGCGGCAAGTGAAGAAATTGAACAAGTTCACCCCATCAGCACCTGAGGCCAGATAACCTGCCGCGAAGCCTCTAAGTAGTTCCCTATTGAGAGCCAAATTCTGTCGGCTCAGGCCTTCCCAGGTAAAGGCCGCAGCGTCTGCCCCAGCATACACTGCCACGTCCGGACCGACCAGGCGTAGAAACTGATTAATGGGCAGCTCCCAGCCGGTATTCAGGAATTCACTTACTGTTATCCCGTCAATTGTGCCTTGCTGCGCCCACGCCTGTACGTCAAGACCCAAGCCCAGCGCGCCGCCCGGTGTGGCTGCGATGCGCGCCGTCAGCGCAATCTTCCGCCCGGTCGCGTCCACAGCGTTGCGCACTTCCCCGATGAATTCAGTCATCGTTGTGCAGTGCTGCTCGATATTGTCGCGATAGAAATAAGCCGGGAAGCGGTTGAAATCCAGTTCCAGCACCTCGATGTCATATTCACCGACAATTTCCTGAATCAGCGACAAGTAATGGTCGCGGACTTCGGGGATAGCATAGTTCAACCCTCGGGACGCATAGCCGCGGGCCGCATGGCGACCGTCGAGTTGCCACTCGGGATGGTCCATATAGAACCGACTGAACTGTGGAGATTTCGGCCATTCGGGAAAGCCGTGCATGTCATTCATGCGAATGGTAACGCCCGGCACTATGCTCCGCTGGCGGCAGCGAGCCAGGGCCCGCTCCAGATAGTCACACTGTTGGGCCAACTCCTTCTGCTTCTCAAAAAATTGGCTCCAATCCCGACTTCCGTGGAACTCCTCGTTGTCCCAGTATGTCTCCCGGACTCTGCTGGGATAGTTGACCTTCTGCGCGTTGGGGCAAACAAGGAACACCTCAGCGCCCCCATCGGCTACCTCATCAACCATGTCATCGACATGCTCTGGCTTTGTTGACTCATTCCTTTCCGCCAGTAGCAAGAAGAGTGCACTGTCATCCTGGTTATAGATAACTCTATGCTCAAGCTTGCTTATGGTTATATCGTCCTCCTATAGAGCTTGGGTAACTACTCACCTTGTCGCTTAAGATTCGCGTAGGCTATACCCTTCCCACCTCCCTCCTCCAACCTCCCACCCGTCACCTACCGCACGGGAACTGCCACGCGCGCCCCGTCCGAGCTGGCACTTTCATAAATCGCCTCAGTAAGCTCCAGGGACTTAGCGCCATCCCACAGATCCGCGCCCTGCTCCGGGGGACGATCCTCCCGCAGACACTGGGCAAAGTAGGCGACCTCGCCACGGTAACCGCACAGGTCATCAGCCACCAAAGCAACCCAGGCAGGCTGCAGCCGCCCAAGGGCGTGGCCGAAGGGCTTGTTCTCCATGCCACACCAGGGCTGGCCCGGGCGGTGGTGAGTAATGTACAGCATCTCATCGACCGTCACCGACTCGCCTATCCCCACACAGCGCAGCGATTCACGGATATCCTGCCACGGGTTGCCCTCCCAGCCTTCCAGCGTATTGAGGTTCATCACGCCAATGGCGCCGCTGGCGAACTGGCAACTGACAAACAGACCCATTCGGTCAGCATTGAGCCAGCGCTTGGTCACCTGCACCCACTCAACGTCACCCCCAAAGAAGCGGACCAGGTCGAAAATGTGACAGTTCTGTCCCGTAAGCATCGCCAGCATAGTATCGTCTATACCCGCCCATTGGGGATAGGGCCCCTGGGTAAAGGCCACCTCCAGCATCTGCAGGCTGTTGAAATCGGCTCCGCCAACTATATCGCGCGCCGTCACGTAGGCTGGGGCGAAGCGCTTCATAAAGGCAACCATTCCCCACAGCCCCCGGTCATCGGCGGCCTGGGCCAATTCTCGGGCCTTGGGCACGTCAACGGCTGACGGCTTCTCCACAAAGATCGGCAGACCGGCCTCAAGTGCTTGCAGACCCACCTCATCCATCATATCGGGCAGCCCGCAGATATATACACCATCGAGCTGTTCATTAGCCAGCATCTGCTCGACATCAGTGTATACCGCGCGAGCGCCGAACCACCGGGCGTTGTGCTCCGCCTTTTCCCGAGCCAAGTCGCAGACCGCGACCAGGTCGAGATCGGGTACATGGTGCAACTGCGGATATAAGCTCCCCGTAGCATGCCGACCAGCCCCCACAAAAGCAACTCGAACTGTCTCGTTCATTTGCTCGCCATCCTTTCTATTGGCTGTGTGCTGAGAATATCTTGCTGCACATATAGCTTCCTGCTGCGCGTGGATTTCCCTGCACGGTGCTACTATTCCTCTATATGGATTCTCACCCAGATGGGGCTACTGTAGGCCCGGAAGCCAGCAGCCTGGGCGATGTTATGAGGGTATTGCTTAATCTCCCCGCGCTCCTTAACCTCTACCCGGTAAAAGTGCCAGCCGGGTTCGGCCTCCGCGTCAGTGCAGTTCCACTGCCAGCTTCGGGTGCCGGGCGCCAGTTGCGCGATAACCTCTTCATCGCGCAGTACCGTGACCAGTTCGATCTCCCGTCGGCCACTGAGACTAAGTTGCAGGCGCGGCCCCTCAATGCTCTTCAGGCAACTGCCCATAAGATGGTCATTGATGCGGAAGTCCATCAGCAGCCGTGTACCGGTGGTGGCGTAGCAGCGGCGGGCCTTCAACGCCGCGACTACCCCCTCCCGGCTGCGTTCGTGGACGTACAGGCCGGTTAGTGCGCCCCCCATGCCCGGGCAGATGCGATGGGTGTCACTGGCTCCGGTCAAGCCAAACCGATGGCCGGCCGCCAGGTGGCGCTGAGTGACATCGGTGGTTTGCATGTAGTCATACCATCCGGCGCACACCTCGACACACTCCTCCTGGATATGGCCGAACAGATCCCATTCCTCGTGGTGTGCGTGCCACAACGACGCACTGCCGTCCATTGTTGCCATAAATTCGTCCGCCGTGGCGCCATCAGGATGGCTACGCCGGGCCAGCGGCTGATCGCGGTCATAGTACACGACTGCACGGTGATTCTTGGGGTGTTCCGGCTCATTGGGCGGATGGTAAGTGTACTCATAGCCCCAGAAAGCCACAAATTCTGTCTCATCGAAGCACTGGGCTACTGCATAGGTGTATTCCAGGGCACTGCGGGTCACAACTATGTCGGAGTAGTAATCGTTGTCTATTATGCAGCAGGCAGCCAGGCCGGCACGGTCGCGAGCGTACAAGAGTAGTTCAAGGGGCTCGCCCTCGGCGTCAGGGGAATAGTAGGAATGATAGTGCAAATCAGTCCAGATGAGTTCATACTCACAGCCGCCGCACTCAATCTTGTGGGTAGGCAAAGGCCCGGTTACCTGCTGCGGCAAGTCAACAGGCTGCCATCCTGTCCATAGTTCATCGAGATACTCTTCCAGCAGCTCCAGTTCGCCGCGGGGCCGCTCCAGCAGTGCAATGTCAACTCCGAGCTGGCCCGGACCAGTCTTGCAACCCCACATCAGGGCCTCTTCCGGCTGGGGGGTATTGCTGTCTACAGTAAAGCAGCAATGGCCGTCGTGAACCAGATAAGCTTGGGACCAGCCGTGACCGTCGTGATACTTGCCACAGAATTGACCGTTGTGTACGTTTTCGATGATACTGGTCTCGTCGCGGTGTCTTTCCCAGAACACCCAGATGCCCTGCTGGTCGCGGGCCAGCATTGGCCGCCGCCGCAGGCCATCGTAGCCCCAGTAGGTATTGACCGGCAGCATTCCCCAATCCAGGCGGGTGACGGCAAAGCTGTCGCTGCCCGCCGGTGGCGCCCACTTTGCGCCATCCCACACGGCGCAGTTGAGCGTGTGCTGGCGGCCTACCACGCCGGCGCGGACCACGTCCACAGAGGTGACCCACGCCACCCAAACAGTGCCGCCGCTGTCCACACAAATGCTGGGAAACAGATCCCAAGCTCCGGGCTGATCGCAGGGCACTGCTGTGAATTCAGGACTCTGCTCCTCCGCCGAAAAAGAGGCCGTAATCACGCGAAAGGCCCCGTCCCGGTAAGCATTGAAAGCAATCCAGACAGCCCCGTCGTCCGCAGCAGCTAAGCGGGGACGCATATGGAAGCCCTCGACACCAGGGAATTGTATCGGCGCCGACCACTCGCTGCCGTCATAGATGTGGACACCGACTCGGGGAGGCTCACCATAGTCCCAGGCGCAGTGGCCCAGCCACAGGCGGCCCTGGCTGTCGCAACTGCCCGCCACGTGGAAAGCAAAGGCCTTCTCAGTAGGCAGCACAACTGGTGGGGACCATTCTTCGTCATAGCGGCGAGCCACTGTCTCCCACCGCTCTTCGCGGCGCTGGGACCAGGTGCACCATATTGCGCCGTCAGGCTCAGCTACTAGTGCTGGCTCAAAACACAGGCCCACCGGCGAGATTATCTGCGTCTCCGGGCAGACTTCGGGGGAGTAAACCCGGATGGCTTCCAGGTCGCCCTCGTTCGAGTGCCACGCGGCCCATCTGTGACCCTGGCTATCTCGGCTGACGGCAAACTGGCGGGGTGAGTAAGGCGCACCGTCTGACACAGAATGAAAATCGGCACCATAAACATTATTTTGCATATGAATCCTCTTTGCGTATATACTCGGCTATGTGGCTATTCCCCGAGCAATTCCTTTCTCGCTGCTGCTACGATCCGGTCTACCTCGGCTACGAATTCGGGAGCAAGCTCAGGAGGCTCTTGCGACGCTACAAGCTCCCGCCAGGTCTGATCGGCCTTCTCCAGTAATTTTGATTCCTGGGTGGCTGGCTCCAGAGAAGTTTTTTTGCGATATGTCCGGTCCAAGTACTTGGGATCCCACAGCACATCACGGAAATGCTTGAAAGTATGTTCAGTTTCGATGTATGCGCCTTTCTTCTCGCCGAATTCGAGTTCATTAATCAAATCCAGGCACATCGTCTCGTCGTTGACCTCTATTCCCTGGGCGAACTTGTATATCGCTTTGTTTAGGTCAAGATCAATCATCGCCTGAGTGGGCGAGAACACCGCCGCGTTGTCCAGTACGCCGATGGGCAGAGAGGAGGCCGTAGTGCACCCAAGTGCCATCTGCCGATAGGTTTTCATAAACGCTGCTTGAAGCCCCGGACATTTGGCTTCCACATATCCCGGCTCCACATTCAACACCAGACCATATTTGTAGCGAAATAGTTGATGCAAGGCGGCATCGGTGAGGATAGCTGCCGGAGTCGCATAACAGACCTGTGTGGTCTTCATATCCATCTCGCCAGTTATGCTGCTAGCATAGTAGTATACGTCCGGATCAATCAGTGAGGCCGCTGTGATGCCACCCAGAATCTCCGCCGCGGCAATGATGACACTGCCAGCCGGGGTGACGGGCGTGGTGCCTCCCAAGATGGGCATGGGGGCGAAGTTTACAGGAAACTTGTACTTCAACGCCTCGGTAAGGACTTCGCAGGAGCGGGTGTCGATTTTCAGCGGTGAGCTGGTACAGTAGGCACTCACAAAGATAGGCGGCGCTGAACGAAGGACTTCCTCGTCGCCGTCTGTGGCCAGCGCGGCCAGCTCTGCCAGGTACTTGACTTCCGCGGCACAGCTTGTACCGACCCATCCAGGTTTGCTGGTGTTCAACAGAAGGAGGCGGGCAGATTCGATGATCTCGATCCTGGGATCGAAATCGCCACAGATGAACGGGGCATTGATAGCCTTGACTTCATCCAGGGCATTGCCGAGCTTGATCATCTCGATTTGATCCTGCCGGGTAGCCTGGCGATACTGTCCGGTCGGATAGTCATAGATCTGCGGCGTGGCCCAGCCGAAATCTACAGAGAATTCGTCCGGCCAAGCCACATCCTCTTCGGGCATTTTACGACAGAAGGCATACCACAGCGACGAGCGCACCATTTTGTAGCGGCCACGCTGAGCTGCAATCTGCTTTTCCACCAGATCCGGCCGAAACCAGGCCCGCTGCTGCTCGAAGTCGACCCTGCATCCGGCACCAGCCAGCGCCTCTAACAGCGCCGGGCCGCGAATGCGCAGCCCGGTATTCTCCAGGACATTAAGTATGCCCTCATGAAGCCGGTCCATCTGCTCTTTGTCTATGACCTTCAGAACGCCCCTGAGCATTTCATCTCACCTCAATATCGTAATGTCGCACCCCGCAAAGCTGTACCACTACCGATATGCTCTGTGGCAACAACAATCGCAGACGCATGCTGCTCTCCTCTTCTTGTAGATTACGAGTAGTTTGAATACTACTCGTAGTGTACGCTACTACATACGCGGGAAAATGTCGAGGAGGTAAGTTCGGCCTGGGGCGTGGTAGTTTGCCACTATCGGCTTGACGGGAGTAGAGGGACAGAGTATGTTAAGCATAAGATAATTGGGAGGTTTTGATGAAAGACAACGCAATAAGCTGGCAAGCCTCAGGCCAAGCAGGGGCAGTAGCTGCCGGAGGAAGTGGAGCGGTCGCGGCAGGCATCCATCTGCTCGAGCAGGGGGGCAACGCCGCTGATGCGGCGGCGGCAACGTTGTTTGCCCTGACGGTAACAGATTATGGTTGGTGTGCTATTGGCGGGGAGATTCCTCTAATCATCTACGACGCCAGCCGTCAGGAGGTAAAAGTTCTGTGTGGCATGGGGCGGGCGCCGCTGGATCAGAGCGCTATTGACTGGTACTACGCCAACGGGATCCCCGATGAAGGCAGCTATAGAGCCATGCCCACGCCGGGTACTGTCCACTTGTGTCTAACAGTCCTGGAGCTATACGGGACCAGGAGTTTTGCGGAGGTGGTGGCGCCAGCGCTGGCTCTGCTGGATGCCGGCGAAAGTTGGTGGCATCCTAAGCTGGCGGCGACGCTGCGCAAGATGGCCCAGCGTGAGCAGGAGACACCGGGCAGCCGCGAGGAGAAACTGCGAGCGGCCCGCGACCGCTTCTATAAGGGCGATATAGCCGATGACCTGGTAGTCTGGTACCAGAACGTCGGTTCGTTCTTGCGCAAGCGCGACCTGGAGCATCACGCGACCACTGTCGAGGACCCGGTCTCAGTTAGCTATCGGGGCTATGTCGTGCACAAGTGCAACACCTGGACCCAGGGGCCGGTGCTCTGTCAGGTTCTGCGACTTGCCGAGGGCTACAATCTATCACAGATGGGGCACCTCTCGCCGGACTACATCCACCTGCTGACCGAGGCGATGAAGCTGGCGTATGCCGACCGCGACAGGTACTACGGCGACCCGGACTTTGCCAGTGTTCCGCTGGCTGAGCTTCTTTCGGGCGAATATACCGATATCCGCCGTACACTGCTGGATATGGGCCAGGCATCGCTGGAGCGCCGTCCCGGTGACCCCTACGATATGAATGCGCTTGCAGATATGCCCTCGCCCGACGAGAATCCAGTCAGGACTCCGATTTCTGATACGACCACCTGTGTGGTCGCTGATCGCTGGGGAAATGTGGTGGCAGCCACGCCCAGTTGCAACCTGGCGGAAAATCAGCCCGACCCAAGGACCGGAGTCGTGCAGGGCAATCGGCTCAGATGCTTGAACACCACCGCCGGGCATCCCAACTGCATCCAGCCAGGCAAGCGCCCCTGCATCACCCTGACGCCCACCCTGGTCACCAGAGACGGCAAGCCGGCTGTGGCTATCAGTGTGGCCGGCGGCGATCTCCAGGACCAGACCACTCTGAACGTATTGCTTAATCACATCGAGCTTGGTATGATGCCAGCAGAGGCGGTGACCCAGCCGCGCTTTAACACCGATCATATGGAAAACTCGTTTGATTCTGATCCGGACCGGGATCGTGCTTTTAAGGCGCCGGGCAGCTTACGGGTCAACTGTGATATTCCCGGTGAGGTCCGTAGTGAGCTGGAGAGTCGCGGCCACAGTCTTTCGACCACCTCCGAGGCCATTGCCAGCCCGGTTATGATCTACCTTGACCCGGATACTGGCACTATCTACGCGGCGGGCGACCCAAACGCCGGCCGCCACGCGGCGGCTTTGTGAGTGCTTGCCCACCCCGGAGCCGATCAATATCCAGGATCAGGTGGCTCGTGCTTCGTGGGGTTGGTAGCACCGATACCCATATAGTGCACCTCGCCCTGCTGAATCTCGGCGCGGGTTTGGTCGCGCCAGGGCTTGATGCTCTGGCACGCTGGCCACAGAGAAATGACGGACAGCAAGAAGAGCGCTGCGAAGGTAACGGGCACCAGCATGCGCAGAGTCGCTAGATAAGTTCGGGCTTTGCCGAGGCGCTGGGCAGGCACCTGCCGGGCGCGCTTTACCAGCGTCACCACCAATGCCGCGACCAGCCAGGCCGCAATTGTCAATGACAGGCCGAAGATTGCCGCCGGCATGTAGATAGGATAGGCATAGGGCTGGGCATAGAAGTATGAGTACACATGCAGCTCTGCCCACGGGGCCACCAGTCGTATGCCCACCAACAGAACGCCGATCAGCAGCAGCCACTGCCACCAAGGCCAGGCAAGGCCGGCACGCGGCTCGCGCCAGTATCGCACGACAAGTGAGATTAGTCCTACCAACAGCCATAGAGCCAGCAGCAGCCCGGTTTGTAGCCATAGGAGACGGCTGTAGCGCGGCCATCCGTACAAGAAGATCGCAGGAGAAACTTCGGTGTCCGCTGCGGCGCGGCATTCCTCTAGCCACTGGTTGGCGGCCTGCACTTCTTTCTGGTAAAAGCCAGCCAGGTCGGCCCGGCCGTGGGTGCGCATGTAGGCAGCGAAGTTGGCAACGCGCGCCTCTTCCATGCGCCTCATGCGCTCGTCCTGCTGGCGGTCGAAGTATTGCTGCTGCTTCTGCGTCTCGTTCAGTATCTTTTGCCGTTCCTCTTCGGAAAGAAAAGGTCCTGAAGGTATAGCTGTTACCGCGATAGCAACGAGGCCGTCGATCACGGTATAGGCATCTTTGCGCATGACGTAACCCAAGTGCACTGCCGCCTCGTAACACAGAATGGCTTTCTGGTGCTGGGCGCTGTTTTGCGAGCGTTCGCCCATGCCGCTAAGTGTCCACGATAAACTCCGCAACTTGGCAGTGATGTGGATACCGTTGGACACTGCTATATTCAACGCGTGGGTCTCGAGCAGCGGCGAAGCTGAGCCAGTGGCGTCCAGCAGACGGAGAACGGCAGTGGCTGCGACCTGGCTGTATGTGTCCCAGCGAGGCTTACTGATGCCCTGGCGCAAGACGGCGAACGCCTGTTCGTCCTTATGCTGGGCCAGATAGATATAGGCGAGCAGATAGTCGCAGGCAGCATTGTCCGACTGCAGCGCGCCGGCTTTTTGCAGCAGGCTCTCGGCCTCGCGTAGATTGGCAACCTGGGTGGCAGTTCGCTGGAACTCTTCTTCCCTCTCAACACCACGTTCTTCGCGGGTTAGCACGCCGGTGTCGGCCAGCAGGTATATGGCATATCGCGAATACGGGACTGGGGAGTCGGGGGCCAGCGAGATTGCTCTTTCATACGCCGGCCGGGGCGACCAGGACTGGTCCCACGGCCCCGTGCGCTCCCACACAGTCCCCCGCTGTGAGCTGGCGCCGCACTCGGCGAAAGCCAGCCACATCCGCGGGTCTTGTGGGTGCTGCTTGACCACCCGCTCCACTTCGGCCTTTTTCAGCCATGTGCCTTGTCCGGTAAGAGGATTGTACCGCAGAAGGTCCAGGGTGCCGCGCAGTTGCGGCACTGCCACCAGCAGCATTATGGCGGCTGCCAACAAGATGGCAGTGAGTTTGGCTGCCTTCATAACTTGCTTGCCCCCTCCTCGCACTCCATTGGTACGTTCCAGCAGACTCTGCCTGATTCGGCCCGGCTAGCAGCAAACCGCACATTCTACGCTTCTTATTCTACATTATGTCACAAATGCTGTCACGCGCCGGTGGCGGCGGATGGAAAAGCCCGAGAAGCCAGATGCTGGGCTGTAAAGAACCTTGCCCCAACGACCGATTATACACTTGCAAAGCCATCTCTGCCGGACCGCCGGACGCATATCACGAGAGCAGGCCAGGAGATGCTGCAGAGAATCAAGGAACTGTGGACTGACGAGGCGGGGCTGACCACTGTGGAATATACGTTGCTGTTGATGCTGATTGCCGCAGCATGTGTAACGACCTGGGGACAACTGGGCAGCGCTGTCGATACCCAGGTCAGCAGCGTTGCGGACACCATGAGTGGATCAGATAGCCCCCCCGCAGGATGCGAATAGCCCACAGCGCCACCAAGCCTACTCCAGCGGCACCAAAAGCTCCTATCAACAACGCCCACCCGGTCACTCCCCTTGACCAGACGATTGTGGCTTCCTTGCAGCATCGCCTGACCGTCACTGGCTGCCGGCTTTACCGCCGTCGGAAAAGGACATATAATATCTATTCGCTATGCCTGCTCAAGATATTGGAGTTTTGGTCAAGCCGGTCGGGCCGGACTGTAACCTGGCCTGCACGTATTGCTTCTACCGCCCGAAGGCGGAGCTGTATCCGGACAGCCCCCGTCACCGGATGTCCGATGAGGTGCTGGAGGAGTTCATCGGCCAGTATATGGCGATGAGTGGCGAGCAGGTCGCTTTTGCCTGGCAGGGCGGCGAGCCGACGTTGATGGGGCTGGACTTTTTCCGGCGGGTGGTTGACTATCAGCAGAAATTGGGGCGAAGCGGCCAGCGGGTCTCCAACTCCCTGCAAACAAACGGCATCCTGTTGGATGAGGACTGGTGTCAGTTCCTGGCCGAGTATAAGTTCCTGGTTGGTATCAGCATTGACGGCTCCCCCCAGATCCACGACCACTTTCGCATCTATCCTTCCGAGAAGGGCAGCCACGAGCAGGTCATCGCCGCACTGGACAGGCTCCAGGCCCACCGCGTGGAGCACAACTGTCTGACGATGGTCACGCCGGTCAGTGTTCACCGGCCTGAGGAAGTCTACACATATTTGACTGAGGAGCTGGCGCTGGAATATCTGCAGTTCATTCCGCTGGTTGAGAATGACCCTGCCACCGGCAAGCTGGCTGATTTTTCCATTGACCCGCATGATTGGGGCGATTTTCTGTGCGGGATTCTTGACTTGTGGTCGCAGGAGGCTCAACCGCAGGTGCACGTGCGGCTGTTCGACGATCTGATGACGATCTACGCAGGCGCCCAGCCGCCCTCGTGTCAGCTGCGCGAGCAGTGCGGCAGCTATGTGGTGGTGGAGCACAACGGCGATGTCTACTGCTGTGACTTTTTCGTCGAACCGCAGTGGAAGTTGGGCAATCTGAGGCAGACGCCGCTACGGGAGTTGGTGAAGCAAGAAAGATTTGCTCAGTTTGCCCAGCGCAAATCGGAATTAAGCGAAAAGTGCCAGGAGTGCGAGTGGTTGTGGATATGCCGAGGCGGCTGCCCAAAGAATCGCCTGGCATATTCCGACGATGCCTCTGTGCCCAGCTACCTGTGCGCTGGTTATCAGCAGTTCTTCGCGTACAGCCGCCAGCAGCTTGAGCGCCGGGCGCGCCGCTGGCTGGCCCAACAGAGAGACGCGGCTGTTGATTATGAGAATGTAGGGCGCAACGACCCCTGCCCATGTGGCAGCGGCAAGAAATACAAGAAGTGTTGTATGTTGTAGACGTTGGGGGGGTGTTGCCAGTGTCACCCTCTTGACATCCGTACCGGACAATGCTATTATTACACCTCTATGATAGGGGAATGGTCGGGTTATTTAACGGAAAAGGCTGCTGGCAGCAGAGGTGAATGCTCATAAGTCGCAAAAAATATCGGGTTAATGAACGGATCCGGGCACCGCAGGTGCGCCTGATTGACCCCGAAGGCGAGCAGATCGGTGTTATGCCCATCGAGCAGGCGCGGACGGAGGCCCAAAGGCAAGAGCTTGACCTCATTGAGCTAGCTCCTGGTGCTGACCCGCCGGTCTGCCGCATAATGGACTACGGCAAGTTCCGCTACGAGCAGGAGAAGGCCAGGAAAGCAGCTCAGAAGTCCAAAAGCGGCGGACTAAAGACTATTCGGGTCCGCCCCAACACCGAAACCCACGATATCAACTTTAAGCTCAAGCGAGCTGTGAGATTTCTGGAGCATGGTTATCACGTCAAACTTAATATAATATTCCGCGGCCCGGAACTGCGCCATAAGCATCTGGGCCGGCGGCAGCTTCAAAAGTTCATTGACGGATGCGAAGAGGCCGGAGTAATCGATTCGCCGCCCCATATGGAGGGGCGCCAGATGATCATGATCCTCCGCCCCGACAGTAGCAAGTAACTGTTCATCATCATAGCTAGGCAAACGAGCTAACTCGCGCCCAGGCTGGTGTTAGTCTGGGCGTCAGATTGCGCACCAGGGAGAATTGAGGAGACAGTAGCTATGGGCAAGAACAAAATGAAGACTAGAAAAGCGGCCAGCAAGCGCCTGAAGGTGACCGGCAGTGGCAAGCTAATGCATCGGCAGACCGGGCAGGGCCACCTGCTTTCCAAGAAGTCCCGCCACCGCAAGCGGCGGCTCAGTCACGACGAGGAAGTCAGCGCTGGGGATGCCAAGCACGTTGCGGACTTGCTGCCGTATGAATAGAACAACCGCCTGGACGGATCAGTCAGATAAAAAACTCAGAGGTTAGCTGAATATGCCACGAACGAAAACCGGGCCGACGCGACGCCGTCGGCATAAGAAGGTACTCAAGCAAGCCAAGGGCTACTGGGGCGGTCGCCACCGCTTTTTCGGCAGTGCCAAGGAGACACTGATGCGGGCGGGCAACTACGCCTGGCGTGACCGGCGCGTCAGAAAACGCGACTTCCGCCGGCTGTGGATTGCCCGCATCAACGCAGCCGCTCGCCAGCGCGGCCTGACCTATAGTCAGCTAACTGGTGGCCTGCGCAAGGCCGGTGTCGAGCTTGACCGCAAGATACTGGCGCACCTGGCTGTTGCAGAGCCCCAGGCCTTTGATGCCGTGGTCGAGCAGGCCAAAGCAGTCTTGAGTTGACGGCTTTAGTCAGTTGTGCCCAGGCCTGGCCGAGACCGTAAGGCTAAGGCATCAACAACAATCTATGCCGATTGTATTGATTACGCGCGCGCCTTGCTAAAGCAGGCGCGCGTACTGTTTCGAGCAGGCGGTTCGCCGATGTTGGAAGGCGACATAGTGGGTTAGGTGCAGCCCGCCTCTGGACTTGGTGGCGCTTGGGGATGGTGCACAAGTCGCTTGCATGCGTGTGGGGGGATGAGCTATACTGAGGGCAGGTCATACGGGCCTGTCAAGCTTAGACTGCGGATTGCCGACATTGTGAGAAGCACATCGTCGTCGCACTGTGCTCGTTCACCGAAGATGGGGGAATGCCAGATGACAAGATCGCGATTGGCGTTGTGGGTGGCCGTTGCAGCGCTGTTGCTGACGGTAGAGCTGTGCTATGCTCAGCTCACACCGGAAACCGTAGCCCAAATCAAAGATGCCGTGGTGCTGATCCGAGTTGACCTGGAGGCGACAGTAACCGGCGATGCAACCGGAGGCTCGGGCAGTGGGTTCGTCGTCAGTGAGGATGGCTTGATCGTCACCAATGCTCATGTGGTTGCGCCGGAAATCGAGCAGGAGGATGGCCGGACCATAATCGCTGACCGGCGCACGGTGACGGTCATCTTTCATCCGAATGAGCCGCGGGAGCAACGCTTCGAGGCCGAGGTGCTGCGCGAGAATCCGGAGCTGGACCTGGCGCTCTTGAGGGTCGCCAAGTCGACGCTGACTTACCTGCAGTTGGCTGACTCGGATATGGTCTACGAGACGCAGCCTGTCTATGTGTGCGGGCACCCGCTGGGACTGCGCGAGATTTCGATTCGCTCAGGCGCAATCGCCGCCCGGCGTACCTGGGGCGGCAGCAAGTACATCGAGCACGATGCCGCCGCCGAGGGAGGCAACAGTGGCGGGCCACTGGTGGACGACCGGAGCCGAGTGGTCGGGGTGCACACGCTAACCATCGCCGCTTCCTCAATGCTGACCAAGTTCGCCATCCCCTCCAATGTGGTGGATATCTGGCTGAAAAGCGCGCCTGCGCAGGACCCGGCGCGCCAGAACCCGGGTAGCCACGTAGCGGATATCCTCGCCGCCTCCGGTCTGCACTACACAGACGAGGGGGATGGCCTTTTCTCCCTGGCCTACGCCGATGACGTGACGGTGTATATCCACGAATACGAAGACTTTCTACACGGCTATGTCTACCTGAGCTACTTGCCCGGGGACAGTCTGGAGGAGCAGGGCGAGGCGGCGCTGGCGGCGTTGCGGCTTAACTATGAAGACTTGGCCGGGCGACTTAGTGTGTATGAGACCGAAGACGGTGAGTATGAGTTGTACTGGGAATTTCAGGCGCCGCTTTCGGCAGCTACTCCTGTCTTCACCTTCTTTATGGGGCAGTTGGGTGCGCAGCGGGCGGCCTACTGGCAGGCGTTCATGGAGAGCGACGATGCCGACGCACCGCCGGACCTACAACTGCCCGGTGGCAATGATGAGCTATTCGAGCTACTTGGCGGATTGCTGGAGCAGACCGGCTTATACTACACGCGGAATGACGATTTCGGGCTCTATGGTCTGCCCTATGAAAACGGCGATGAACTCAAGGTCTCAATGAGCGTCTTCAGCGGGACGGCCCGGACATTCCTCTACCTGGGGGGCATGCCCGGTGCCAGCGAATGGGAACAGGGCCAGCTTGCCATTGAACTACTGCAGCGCAACTGGGAGGATCCGTTCGGGCGGCTCAGTCTGGACGGGGATTATGATCTGGTGTGGGAGAGCCAGGTGCCCGTCACCTTCCTGACACCGGACTACCTGACGATTATTGCCAATACCTGTGCCAGCCAGGGGGTCAGTTTCTGGGAGGAGTACGGGCATACGCCGTTCAACTTCAGCGACTGAGGGCGATGGCGTCGGCACGAAGCACCCGCCGACGGCTTCATGCACGCGGGAAGAACAGGCGGCGCCTTATGATCAGCACCAATACGATGTAAATCAGTGAGCTAACCTCCAGAATTGCCCACGAGGAAATCCCGCCCTGCCAGAACGTCGCAAGGTCTGGCATTGCCACAATGAAGTACAACCCAGCCCAGACAACTACGGCCCACCAACCCCACGGACGCAGCCGACTGGCCCCGGCTGCTGCGAAGATGCCGAATAGTCCAGTGAGGATGACGAAAGCCGGCATCGCCCTGTGTGGCGATAATAGCTGAGCCGGCGCAGTGTGCTCAAGCAATAGCGCTCGCAACCACACAGCCAATCCCATCATTGCTACCAACCCAAGGCTGATTACGCCGATAAGCGCACTCATAGCGTACACCAGCCAGACGGACGGCCTGGGTCTGCGCTCGTCAGTGTCGCTAAGCGTGTTCATCTGTCTCCCTCCTGTGCGTTTTGGGGCTATTCCTCGCCCTGTGGCCTCGTCGGGAAGAACAACTGGCGGCGCGTTGCCAGGAGCCATAGGAGTAGAGCAATTTGGGCAACGCTGAGTGCAATTGTCCATGCCGGACTCCGTACTGGCAAGGCCATTGTAATCCATATGCAGTACACAGCATAAAGCACAGTCCATACGACTCCACACCACCAACTCCATGGACGCAGCCGCAGCGCGCCGACAGTCGTTAGTACACTGAAAACTCCATACACAGCGAAAAATGGAACATAGGCTGTAATGGCGATATGAAACTTCAGGGCGCGCAGGACCTCAGGAGATGCTTGGGGTGCTGCTTCCTTGGCAATGTAGGCAATCAGGGGGAAGAGCACTACGGAACCCAGGAAACTCAGACCGTGTAGCCCGATTATCGCCGCAACGAGATACACCGGCCAGACGGACGGCCTGGCCCGGCCCTCGTCAGTGTCTCTAAGCGTGTTCATCTGTTCTCACTCCTTTCCGATTTGCCTGTGAGCATCTTCCGCACCGACTCCATACTAACCTCGGCCAGCGAGTCTACCACCAGGTCAGCAGCGGTGAGCTGGGCAGCGTCTACGCTGGAAGTCACCGCGATGCAGGGCATTCCCGCGGACCTGGCTGATGCAACACCCGCCGGGGCGTCTTCGAAGACGACACATTTCTCTGGAGGAAGACCCAGTTTGTGAGCAGTGGTTAGGTAAATCTCAGGGTGAGGCTTTTTGTGGGTGATATCGTCACCGGTAACCACCGCGTCAAACCATTCCAGCTTCAGCCCGGCGCCCGCGATGACGGGGAACTGCTTGTCCTTGTTACCGGAGGTGGCGATGGCCAGCTTCAGTTCGGGGTCGTCGCGTGCGGCAGTGACCAGCGCCATTACGCCCGGAGCCGCCGGCAGTGGCTCGTCTTCCAACAGTTTGAAAAAATTCTCGGCGCGGCGCTGGACGGCGGCTTCGGTGTCAATCTCCACTTCGTACTTCTCGGCAACGCCCTCGACGTAGCGCTCATCACCGGTGCCGACAAAGGGCCGAAAATCTTCGGGCTGGACCTTTACGCCGTAGAGTTGCTCGAACATCAGCACACTGGCGCGGGCATTGAGCACTTCGGTCTCAGCGATGACGCCGTCAACATCGAAGATTAGCGCACCGATCATGGCATGCCCTCCTGTTTGTCTAGTAACGTTTGCCCTGGAGGACTATTCAACGAGCTGCCAGGCTCCGTCAACAATCTTGACCCAGACGAAGGCAGCCAGGGTCAAGCCGTTGTGATCGCCGGCTGAGTACTTGAACTCGCCGGCGGTACCGATGAGTTCAGTCTGCTCGATGGCGGCGCGGACCTGGGCCCGGTCGGCCTCACCGGCCATCTCTATGGCGTTGATTGTGATCCAGAACGCGTCGTAAGCGTGACCGGCAAATGTGCTGGGAGCCTCGCCATATTTGGCTTCGTAGGCTCCCGCGAACTCCTGAAGCAGGCTCTTGAAGGGATCGTCGTCGGCCAACTGCTCCCAGACGATCAGTCGGCCCGCCGGAAGCTGGACACCGTTGGCTGCCTCCCCGGCCAGCTCGATGAACTCCATGTTGGCTACGCCGTGACTCTGCAGTATCGGCACATCCAGCCCGATTGTCCTGGCCTGCCTGGTGATCAACGCCGGGCCCGGATTGGTGCCCCAACAGAGCAGAGCGCCGGGGTCGGCCGCCTTGATCTTGGTCAGTTGTGTGGCCATGTCGGTGTCCTCTTCGCCGAAGGTCTCGGTAGCGACGATCTCGATACCCTTCGCGGCGGCGGTTGCTTCGATGTTTTTCTGCCCATCTTCGCCGAAGGAGTCGGCTGCGTAAATGGAGGCCACCGTGTCAATGCGCTCTTTCTCCAGGTACTCAAAACACTTGGCCACTGCCAGGGTATTAGTTGGGGGCACAGCGAAGACGTAACTGGCGACCGGATCGGTGATGGTTTTGTCTGCTGCACACGAGATCAGGGGCACCTTTGCCTCCTGACAGAGCTTCTTCAGGGGCATAGTTGTCAGCGCCCGCGACGAGCCGATAATAGCTACTACGCCCTGCTCGATCAGGTCGCGAGCGGCCCTGGCCGCTCCGTCCGGTATGCTCCCGTCGTCCTCAGTAATCACCTCTAAGGGTTGCCCGCCAAGGACTCCGCCCTGGGCGTTGACCTGTTCGCCGAGCATCTCGACAGTCTCTTGTTGTGGCTTTCCCTGGAATGAGGCGTCGCCGGTGACGCTGAAGATCGCGCCGATCTTTATTGGTTTGCTTTCGGGTGTGACTGGAGCTGGCAGAGGTCGGACGACGATATCTTCGGGTGATTTGCGAGGACAGCCGTTCAGTAGGCCGACAGAGGCTAAGATGGTCAGTGCGGCAAGCCATACCCTCGTTCGAGTGGAGTTCATCTGTCTTGTATCCCCCTTTATGGATTTGCGCCCAGTATCCAGACGACGTGATCTACAGTATACAATCATCAAGCGCTGCACGCCAGAGCAGTCCCGAAGTGGTCGGTGCGGCTGGCACAAGGATATACGCTCGAGAAGCATCCGACACGACGAGGGTTGTGAGCAGGCCAAGCCCAATCAGATCAAGCCGGCTGATGCTGCCCTGCAATGATCGTTGGTAGTGTGACGAAGGAACTGCACCTATTCAGTCGATATTGGGGACGACATACAGACAAACGCCAATGAGCGCACCGGTGATGGTGCGCTCATTGACGTTCTTAGTTCTCGGCCAAGTTGTTGTCGGGGTCGTGCGGCAGCCTTGACTAGAAGCTGCCGTGGTATCCCACATGGAACAGCGGGTCGCCCTGACCCCAGCCGAAGTGGATCTCAATGTCGGGCCTGGGCATGCAGGCAACCAGGTAGACGGGCTGGCCCTGATAGTTGAAGATACCTGCACCGAGGCCAGGATGCACGAGTATCTGCATCCCCCCGAATGGCTTATCTTCGTGAAAGTTGATGCCGTAACCAAGGTGTAGCCTTACCAGCGGGTTCCGCAAGCTGGGTGGACCACCTTTGGGCACCATAATGTTGTAGGAGCCCAGCACGAACGGTGAGACCCGGGTGTCGCCGTTGGGGAATAGAGGCCCGGGTCGCTCTGTGCTGGGTAGCCAGTTCTCCCCAGTCACGTTTGTGGCCCCCACAATCAGTGAAGGCTTCAAGGGAGTCTCCTCCAACACCCGGTAGTAGACGTTGACTTCCTGAATATCATCCAGGCCCTGGGGCCATAGAGACAAAACGTCTATCTCCAGGTCGTCAGTCACACCAGCGAAAAACTCAAACACATTGACGTGTTCCCGTATCGGGCCACCGGGCGTAGGTATGGAATCCATATCCCAGTAGATGTAATGAACCTCGTACTGGCCCTGGGGGACCATATTGCCGGTGGGCATGGCAACGATATCTCCCGCCCAGGCCGCACCCCCCATCCACATCAGCACAACGATCACGGCTACTGTCATTCTGCACATCATGTTGTTTCCTCCCATTGGTTGTGCTAGTTGTCTACGTCTACTGTTAGCAACTGGTGGTGCGATTAGTGTTGCGGCGTAAGCTGCGTGTCCTCCTTCCTGCCGTAAAACGTTGAACCCCGCACCGATGGTTAGCAAAAAACCGTCAATTTGCGCCAAATACTACCAAGAACCGCATGTTTTGTCAAACCCCTTGCTGTATCGGACAACACAACAGCAGCAAAGTTGCCTCCACCCAACTCAACTTGACGCTGCCGCAGTGCCAACGATATACTCACAATGGTGACTACCTGTGAGCATTTTCGTCGGCACAGCAGGCTATTCATATGACGATTGGGTTGGTCCTTTCTACCCGAATGGTACCAGTAAGCGGGATTTTCTGAATTTCTACGCACAGCAGTTTGGCCTCGTCGAGGTCAATTATACCTACTATCGGATGCCCACTGTGCGCACGCTGGCGGCGATGTCGTATAAAACCGGGCCCGATTTCCAGTTCATCATCAAAGCCAACTCCGCAATGACGCACCAGCGCGATGCCAACCCCGAGGATTTTGCACAGTTTGCCGACGCTCTTCAGCCCCTTCAGGAGGCAGATAAGCTGGGATGCGTCCTGGCTCAGTTTCCCTATTCTTTCCATGCGAATTCCCAGAATGTTGACTATTTGCGCCGATTTCGCGAGCTACTGCCCGCTCTGCCGGTGGTGATTGAGTTTCGCAATCGCAAGTGGGTGACGAAGAAGACCTTCGAGTTCCTACGCGGGCTTGATTTTGGCTTCTGCTGCGTGGATCAGCCCCGTTTTGATAGCCTGGTGCCGCCGGTGGCGGAGGTTACCTCTGATATTGGTTATTTACGCTTCCACGGCCGCAATTATGACAAGTGGTTCGACCACGACGAGGCGTGGGAGCGTTACGACTACCTTTACAGTGAAGAGGAGCTGGGTGAGTGGATTGACAAAGTGGCCGATATGACGCAGCAGGCCGAAACGGTATATGTGGTCTTCAATAACCACTACCAGGGCCAGGCCATCCAGAACGCCCTCCAATTCACCGAAATGCTCCGGGCTGCCGGCTTGCCAGTCGTTTCGGCCTCCTAGTGTCTTGCTTTGCAGGATATACACATCTGCTCGCCGAAGACTGTTATGGTGGCAAGGTTCGCCGTGCGCGCACGGGGGGAGGTTGGCTGAATGACTGAAACTGCCGATCCACATCACATCACCGCGCCGGACGAGGCCCGAGCGCCTTCAGCGCCAGATAGCCGCCACCGACCAGGCCATTGATAAGATAGTCTATGAGCTGTACAACCTGACCGATGAGGAGATTGCGATAGTCGAAGCGGCTACTGAACAAGATTGAGTCTGCTATGAAAGGACGTTCAGCGATGGCGGACAGCGAAAGCCAGCAACCGAATGTTATCCTTGCACTTACCGACGATCAGGGGCCGTGGGCGGCGGGCTGCTACGGCAACGACGAGATTCGCACGCCCAATATTGACCGCCTGGCCGCTACCGGCGTCCGCTTTGACCGCTTTTTCGTGGCCACGCCGGTCTGCTCACCGAGCCGGGCTACCTTCCTGACCGGGCGCATTCCCTCCCAACACGGCATCCACGAGTGGATAAGTAAGGGCAACATTGGGCCAGGGGCCACGCGCTATCTGGCCGACGAGGTGGCCAGCACCGACATTATGGCCCAGCACGGTTACACTTGCGGGATTAGCGGCAAGTGGCATATGGGCGACAGCCTCCACGCCCAGCACAGCTTTGATTTCTGGTACGTCCATCAAGAGGGCGGCGGCCCGTACAACAACGCGCCCATGGTGCGCGATGGGGAGCCGATCACCGAGCCGGGCTATGTCACCGATGTCATCACCGACGAGGCCCTGGGCTTCATTGATCGGCACTGCGACCGGCAGCCGTTCTACTTGAGCGTGCACTACACCGCGCCCCATTCGCCCTGGACCGGCCACCCCCAGGATATCGTGGACTCCTACGATGACTGCCCCTTCGACAGTTGCCCCCAGGAGCCCCGCCATCCCTGGGCCGAAGAGCAGACCGAGCGCTGTCTGGGCAACCGGGAGATGCTCAAGGGCTACTTCGCGGCGGTCACCGCTATGGACAACAACCTGGGCCGCATTATTGACCGCGTGGAAGAATTGGGCCTGCGCGAGGATACGCTATTTGTCTTCGCCAGCGACAACGGCTTCAGTTGCGGCCATCATGGCTTCTGGGGCAAGGGCAACGGGACCTACCCGCGCAATATGTACGAGAACTCCATCCGCGTGCCGCTGGTCTTCAGTCAGCCGGGCACCGTTACCCAGGGCGCGGTGGAGTCGGGTATGTTCAGCGCTTATGACTTTGCGCCAACCCTCCTGGACTACCTGGGTCTGCCCCTACCCGCAGGGCGCAATCTGCCGGGCAGCAGCTTCGCAGCGGCCCTCCACGGGAAGCCGGTATCTGGGCGGGAAATGGTGGCGATATACGACGAGTACGGGCCGGCGCGGATGATCCGCACTGAAGAGTGGAAGTACGTCCATCGCTACCCGGATGGTCCCCACGATCTGTTTGATCTGGTCAACGATCCCGACGAGCGGGCCAATCTGGCCTCCGATCCCGCCTACACTCAGCGAGCGTGGGATCTGAAAGCGCAGATGGATGAGTGGTTTGACCGGTATGTAGAGGCTGATACTGACGGGCTGCAGCACCACCGCGATCCCAACGCCCCTGCCGGGGAGGATCAGGTCTTCCCCAAGCAATAGCGCAGTTAGGCGAACCAGATGCCCCATGCTGGCGCGTCTGGCCCGTCGCTTGCAGGCGGCGAACCCGGGTCAGCCACCACAGAATACAGGGAAGGACCTGTGGTTTTGCCGACGAACATTAGGATTAGGTGACTGCCCATCACGGGCACTTGTGCGGGCTAGGAACAATCAACCGGGCGCAGCCGTCTAAGATTCCGTTGTGATAGATAGTCCGAGGTACAGGGGGTCAATCAGGAGGTGGTGAGATTGCACCGTGTAACTAAGGCTGTAGTATGGACGCTTGCTGTTATTGGGGCCTTGGCGATTATCGGCGTGGTTCTGATGCCTGTCTTTAGCCTGTCGCGACAGAAGGCCTACCGAATGGCTGAGTCCCCTACCCCTCCATCTGAACCGGGGATGGCCTATGAAGCTGAGTACGAGTACGCGGGTGAAGAGATGGCCGACGCAGCGAGGTCCGCTGCGCTGCCCTCGGTGCTCATCACCGAGGCGGCTGCCGCGACCGTTGACCGGCAGATTATCTACAATGCCAGCTTGAGCCTGGAGACGCGGAATACCGGCAAGGTTCGGCGACAGATTGAGGCTCTGGCCGGGAAAACCGGGGGCTACGTCTCTGATAGTGAATCGTGGGTTGACGAGGCTGGCCGGCAGCAGATTAACTTCACTGTCCGCGTACCGGTCAAGCAGTTCAGTAACGTCATGTCGCAGATTCGCGCGCTGGGTAAAGTGAAACATGAGAGTATTGATACTCAAGACGTAACCGAGGAATTCCTGGATCTGGACGCGCGGCTGCGCACACTGCGCCAGGCTGAAGAACGGTTGCTGGCGATGCTGAAGCGGTCGGGGAAATTGGCCGACCTATTGGCGATTGAGCGCGAACTGGCCGGCCGGCGGGAGGAAATCGAGAGGGCTGAAGGGCGCCTGCGCTACCTGAGGGACCGGGTTGGCTTTTCAACGATCACCGTCAGCCTGTACGAAGAGGGAACTGCAGCAGTGGGGCCGAGTGGTCCGTACGACGTTGTGTACCACCTGCGTACCGCACACCGGGTGCTCATTTCGATCCTGCAAGGGTTGCTCACTGCCCTGATTTACCTTGTCATAGATGGTGTGGTCGTGTGGCTACCGTTGCTCGTATTGATTTGGCTCATAGTGCGACGACGACGGCGCCACCAGACCTAAACGCTACTGATTGGGAAGCAGCTCCTGGTATATTGAGGTGAGTATGATGGCCCGTGGCAAACAGATGCTCGGGGAGATGGATAACCGTGTGCTGGTCTGCGAGGGTGTTATGGGCACTATGCTCACGGCCAGGGGGATCAACTATCGCAATACCGCTGAGGTTAATTTGACTCACCCTGAGGTGGTCGCGGAGATCCATCGCAGCTACCAGCAAGCTGGCGCCGAGGTCTTCCAGACCAATAGCTTCGCAGCCAACATCGCAATGCTCCGGCGAGCGGGGCTTGATGATCAGGCCGCCAGCATCCAGACAGCGGCAGTGCGCATCGCCCGGGAGGCGGTCGGCCAGCAGGCCTATCTCGCCGCCGGAGCCGGCCCGACCGGTGAGCTTGTCGAGCCACTTGGTGAGCTGAGTCGTGACGAGGTGGTGGCTATCTACCGCCAGCAGTTCGAGGTCATGTTGGCGACCGGGCTCGTTGACTTTGTGCTGCTGGAGACCTTTGAGGATATGGGCGAGTTGCAAGCTGCGATTAGGGCAGTGCGCGAGGTGGACCTGAATATCGTCATTGCGGCCACGATGTCGTTCTCAATAGCCAATGGCAGGACAATGATGGGGGTTAGTGGTACCGAGGCTGCCCGCCAGCTAGCCGCAGAGGGAGTGGATATCATCGGGGCCAATTGCGGGGACCTGGATGGCTTGATGGTCGCAGTCCGCGAGATGTGCCAGGCGGCGGACCGGCCTCTTATGGTCCAGGCCAACGCCGGCCAGCCCCAGCTTGTTGACGGTGAGACCGTCTTTTGCGGCACTCCTCAGGAGTCAGGGCAGCTTGCGGCGCAGCTCATTGCCTGTGGGGTGCGCCTGGTGGGAGGCTGCTGCGGCACCACGCCCGACCACATCCGCGAGATCGCCCGGGCAGCCGGTGCGACAGCGTAACATTGATACAGTTGCATTCTCAGTTTTGCCGATGTATACTGTGCAGCGCTGTCTGGTAGGGTCAGTCATTATTCAGGACTGTCTGCCTCTGGGCGGACACAAATATTGCAGGAGGTAATAGCAGCGATGAGCGAGCGTCTTTATTACGAGGAGCACACCTGGGTTAACGTCGAGGGCGACGAGGTAACTGTTGGACTTACCGACTATGCCCAGAACGAGATGGGCGACATCATCTATGTGGAGCTACCGGAAGCAGGCAGCACTATGACTGAGGGCCAACCCTTCGCTACCATCGAGTCGGCCAAGGCCGTCCAGGATCTGCTTGCCCCGCTCAGTGGCGAGGTAGTTGGTCGCAACGATGAAGTTCTCGATGCCCCCGAGATGATCAACGAAGAGCCATATGGTGGCGGGTGGTTGGTGACCGTTGCGCCGGGCCCTGACTTTGATCCCGGCCAGTTGATGGATGAGGATCAGTACGACCAGTTCCTGAGCGAGCAGTAGCACAGGCCAGCACAGAGACTGAACCAGCAGTAGGTGAGACGGGCGGACCGTGGGCGCAATAGCCAAGTGGCGAGTAATCTACAGCGGACACAGCGACGGACACCATAATATGGCGGTGGATGAGGCGATAATGGAGTCGGTGGAGGCACAGATAGTCCCGCCGACTCTGCGCATTTATGGTTGGTCTCCGCCGGCGGTGTCGTTAGGGCGATTTCAGGAAGTTGACCAGCAGGTGGACACCGCGGCCCTTCACCAGCGCGGCTGGGGTCTGGTGCGCCGCCCGACCGGCGGGCGGGCCATCCTGCACGATGACGAAGTCACCTATTCGGTGTGCGTACCCCAGGACCAGATAGAGGATGGCCACAGCGTTATCCGCTCCTATCGCTGTTTGTCGCGGGGGATTCAGCAGGGCCTGGAACTGCTGGGGGTGGAAGCTGAGTTGGGCAGAGAGTCCCCTGCTGTTGACGGGAAAGGCAGCGGGCACCAGCAATCTGCTATCTGCTTCAGTCACTCGACCCGGGCCGATATGGTAGCCGCCGGCCGCAAGATTGCTGGTTCGGCCCAGGTGCGCAGAAACGGCACCATCCTCCAGCACGGGTCGGTACCTATTACGCTGGATATCTCCGATCATCTAGCAGTTATGCCGGGTGACGGGAGCAGCAATAAGCCTGAGTCGCTCCGGCAGGCTGCGGTAGGCGTAAGTCATATGCTGGGCCGAGACGTTAGTTATGACGAACTGGCCGAGGCCCTGGTGGCCGGATTTAGCCAGGCTTTGGCAGTGGAGTTGCAGACCGGTGAGCTTAGCGCCCAGGAACAAGCTCGGGCTGAGCACCTATCTGCGCACAAGTATGGAACTGAAGCGTGGAATCTGACAGTACCCAGCCGCCGTACTACTAGCTCTGCTGGCCGACAGTAGCGCAGAATATCGCCACTTGCCGGCTGATTGTTTGTGCAGATTAGCAAATTATGGTAAACTATCAATAATGTACTCGGCTAAGTGAGAGTACGTTGGTGTACTGAGTTGCACTGAAGGCTAGAGTTAAAGCTGGTTGGCTGACTGAAGAGAAGTACCTCTTCGAGTAACGGCTGACGGTGGATGCTACATAGCCGAACTTGAAAAGGAGGTGTGTATTGTGGCACAAGGTACAGTTAAATGGTTCAATGATTCCAAGGGCTACGGCTTTATAGAGACGGAAGATACCGAAGGCGGCGAGGACGTCTTTGTCCATCATTCGGCTATCGCCGGTGAGGGCTACAAGACGCTCAATGATGGCGATAAAGTCGAGTTCGATATTGAGCGGGACGAGAAAGGCCCCCGTGCCGCCAATGTACAGGTAATTGAAGCCTCATCGGCTACCGACTCTGGCGAACCCACTGAGTGGTAGAGACCTGTGATGCCGCGCATCAATCGGGCGGAGGGGCGATCCTCTCCGCCCCCCTGATGTTCCCCTATCGGTTCGGTGAGTTAGCAGTTTGTTAGCGAAGCTCTGGCTTGGGCCGCTATCACAGAGGCAGCTTGATATTGGCCGAGACTCCCACGCCCCCGACTCCCTTGATTTTGGTCGGATCGGTGATTTTGACGTTAGTGACCGGAAACAGGCCGCGGGCTCGCAGCACGTTACCCGGTTTCCACTCCACCTCGGCCACTGCCGAGACCTTCTTGACCTGCACCGCTGGGCCCATTATCTGTGCGGCCCCAACTGCGGTTCCGCCCGCGCCAATGCGAACAATGGGCACTACCTTGGTCTGCCCGGCAACCTTTGCCGAATGCTGAGCCAGCACGCTATTGATGAACGAATTGATCTGGCCGCCGAATTGCTTCACCACAAAGGCGATGCCAAAGATCTTCAGTGCGCCTTTGAGCGCGCCGCCCAGGTTCAGCGCTTCCACGTTGCTGGGACCGCTGCCGAATCCCACCAGGAAAGCGGTCAGAATGACTACCAAAGTCAACCAGCGCCATTGTTTATTGTGTATCATTTTGGGCCTCCTTATCTGATCCGCAGGTCGCCCACGCCGGTGACGCCAACGCCCTGGACTCTGTCCAGGATCTTACCGGGCACCTTGGTGGATATTGGTACGTAGATCTCTATGTCAACATAGTCTTCGTAACTGGTCTCGAGTTGAGCTACTGCCTGGACCCGGTCAACTGCCGATTCCGGGCCATTGACCCGAGCTATCCCCAGGCGGGCACCCTCGCCGAAGCTGACTATGGCAACGATCTTATCCTTGTACGGCTCCTCGGGCTGCCACTCTTCGACTGCCACCGTGGGCTCCTCAGCTTCTTCTTCGCCGGCGGGCGGCTGTTCCTCGCTGGGTTCAGTCTCGGCTATCTCTTCCGTCGGAGGCTGCTCGAGGAACTCTCCCTCAGCGGGTTCGCCTTCGTCCGGCGCAGGTGTCTGCCAGGCAGCGTCTACCGCGACGCGCAGGTTGGCCGCCCAGATGTCGGCCAGTTGCGAACGACTGAGGTCGCGGATATCGGCTTCAGCCTGGTTGACAGTTATAAGGTTGGTGCCCGCGCCGGTGACCACCCACTCTCCGTTGTACTGCTCGGCCTGGATCTGTTCGCCTTGCAGTCCTGCCTCCAGGCCGCTGTTCAGCCGGTTGACCACCACCATAGCTCGCTCGTAACCGGTGAAGCCCCCGACCGATGTCCGGATCCGCAAAGGCTGATTGGCGTCCAGTACGACGATGCCCTGCTCCTGGCCATCGAGCACAATCTTCTCAGCGTATGCCTCCGGGCCCGGATAGGTCGGCTGCTCGGCTTCTGCGGCGAAGGCGGTAGCTCCAGTCGGGGCAACCACTGTTCGCAGGGCGGCTCCGCCCCAGAAGGCTGCTGCCGCCAGCACGAGCAAGGCTGCGGCTGCGGCCAGCCAACTCACTGCCATGCGCCTGTCCATGCGCTTGTCCTCCTCATCCTTTAGAATCGTGTTGTTCTATTATATATTATACAATTAAATCGCAGAATCTCCTCCATGCCAGTGGCACTTTGTGCTGCATTCGCGCTCAAGCGGGTGATAGACGGAGGTAATAGCCGCCAATATCGCGAAGTGAGTAGTGTCAGCTTTATTACCCTGCCGACGATCGAGGGATGAGTCGCTTGCGCTTTGTTCATACTGCTGACGTTCATTTGGGCCGCTCCAGCCGGGCTTTCGGAACTGCTGCCTCCAAGCATCGCCAGCGGCTGATGCAGGCATTCGAGCGCTGCCTGACCTGCTGTCGTGACTACGAGGCGCAACTGCTAATTGTTGCCGGTGATCTGTTTGACAGCCCCCGGCCCCCGGAGCGCACCGCTCAGCGAGTACGGAGCTTGCTCAGTGACCTGGTCAGCCAATCGCAGATGGTGGCAACCGTACTGATTCCTGGTACCCACGATCCCATCGCGCCCGGCAGCCTCTATGAGCGCTGGCTGGCGGAAGGCTTGCCTGACGGGGTGCACCTGCTGAGCGCAGAGCAACCCACGCTCGAGGTGCCCGGCCTGGATGTCGCGATTCATTTTGCTGAAGATGCCAAGATGTTTCAGCCTAATGCACAGGTGCCCCTCAATATCGGCCTGCTGCACGGCTCGGTGCAGATACCCGGGTTCGTGGATGAGGACACGGTGATAGTTACCGCTGACCAGATTGCCGACTGTGGCATGAACTATTTGGCGCTGGGCCATTGGCACAGCTTCAGGGACGATTCTCAGCAAGATGTCGTGGCGCTGTATCCGGGTTCGCCGGAGATCGTCGGCCTTGACCAGGCCGAGCAGGGCCAGGTGCTGGTGGTGGACCTGGACGATGAAGGACGCTGTACGTGGGAGCAGGTTGCTACCGGTACTTTGCAGTCTCGCAGGCAGGACCTGGATCTGGCCGATTTCGCCAACCTCGAGGAGCTGATCCAGAGCATACTTGAGTTGGCCGATGCCGATGCGATACTGGACACTCGGCTGGTGGGCATTGCCCCGGAACAGATGGTGGTAGATCACGACAGAATCCTGGAGCGGGTTGAAGAACAGTTCTTCCGCATCCGCCTGACTGACGAAAGCCATGCCGACTGGGATGAGACGGGCCCGGAACCTTCCGGTCTGGTGGCGGGGCGCTTTCGGGGGCTGATGAAAGAGCGCTTTGCGGCCGCCGAAACTGACGAGCAGCGCCAGGTCGTAGGGCAGGCCCGCAGTCTGGGCCTGGCGTTGCTGGCCGGCAAGGAGGTGCTCGGTTGATAATCAAGCACCTCCGGACACGCAACTTCGGTTGCCTGGGCGAGCGAGAGTTTGAGTTCGAAAGTGGTCTTAACATCATCCGAGGGCCTAACGAGGCCGGCAAGTCCACCCTGCAGGCGGCCTTGCTCACTGTGCTTTTTCAGAAAGCTGACACAACCAGCCAGGCTGTGCATCGACGGCAGAGCTGGGGGACAAAGAATCTATTCGAAATAGCGCTTGAGTTCACCGCCGCCGGCCATCGGTGGCGCCTGGAAAAGAACTTTGCTGACAAAGAAGTATGCCTGGCGGATCTGGATAGCGGTGAAGAGTGGACCGACCACAGTAAGGTGCAGGATAAGATAGCGCAGCTTCTGGGGATCGGCTCGCAGGATATCTACGAGAGCACTGCGGCCATTCGCCAGCAGCAGATCACTGCCGTGGAGGCCGGTGGGGAACTGAGCGATCTGCTCCAGCAGTCAGTATCAGGTTCGGCTTCCGGTGTAAGTGTTTCGGACATCATCGGCCAGCTCGACAAGTCGCTCGCCGAGTTACAACGGGGCCTGGAGCGGGCGGCACCGGTGAATCCCGGCCCTCTCCATCTCGTTCAGGAGGAAATTGCCCGTCTGGAGGGTGAAATCCGCGAGTTGGAAGAGACAGGCGGCAAGGTCAGCCAGGCCCGGAAAGAGCTGCGCGAGGCCGAAGCGCAGCTAAAGCAACTGGAGCCGCAGATTGGCCACGCTGAACAGCTCCTGGCGAAGATCGAGCGCTGTCGAGAACTGGAGAAGCAACTCGCTGGATTGAATAGTGAGTGGATCCGGCTGCACCAAGATGTCGAACGCATCGAACAGCTCAATCGCGAAATTGCAGAGTTGAATGATAAGGTGGAGGAGCTTCCTGAGGTCTCAGCGGAAGAGGCCGATAAAGTCAAGAACCTGGTTGCCGGGATTGCCCGGTCTAAGGCTGATATCGAGTTGCACCAGGACCAGTTGAATGAGCTGCACTCACAGCAGCAACAACTCGCCGCCGAGGCCAAGGAGCTATTCGGTGAAGAGTCACCCCGCGAGCTTCTGGAGAGGGTAGTGGGTTCACAGGATGAGCGGCGGGCTGTCCAGGTGGGAATTGACCAATTGGAGCAGGAGTTGCACGGCGTCCAGCAGGATTTAGCAAGCCGCGATGCCCGCACGCGTAACCGAGTGATTCGCATAGCGGTGGGCGTGTTGCTGGCTCTAGTTGGCGGAGCGGGCGCGCTGATATCATCACCGTGGTGGGCGTTATTGGCTTTGGTCGGGATTGTTCTGGCGGCGACAGGGCTGTTGGGTGGCCGTCCGGAAAGCGCTGCCGCGCTGATTGAGCGGCGCGAGCAAATCGAGTCGGATTTGAAGGAGGCTTACAGTCAGCGCCAGCACTTTGACGAGCAACTGCAAGAGCTGCTGGTGGAGGCCGGCGCTGACAATGTGGCCGGCCTGAGCGGCCTGTTATCCAATCTGAGTGACCGCCAGAACAAGCTGGCAGCCACTATTGAGGCTACCGAAGGGGCTCGCCGGCAGGCCACCAGGGACCAGGAGGAGGCTCAGGCGGCGCTGGATCAATTGGTAGCCGACCGATTCTCAAGCTCGGATGAACTATTAGAGATCCACCGGCAGCGGCAGCAATTGCAGGGCGAAATTGATAAGAAACGCCAGGAGCTGAAGGGAATAGTTGATTCCGAGCAGCCCGATGAGATCGAACAGCAGCTTGGCAAGATGAAAGAAGACCTCGGTAAGCTGGCACTGGAGCGGGCCACTGTTCAGCAGCAACTGGACTCGCCCGAACTGGCTCACATTGATCTGGATACGCTTGATATTGAGCGACTGCGCAGTGACCTCGACGACGACAAGAAGAAGCGTGACTCACTCACTGACGAACACAAGGAAGCGGATGTCATTATCAAGCACTCCGATTTTGACCCTGAACAGCAGCTTCGCGCTGAGGAGAAGCTCCGTGCTGCCGAACAGAGGCAGCAGCGACTTCAACAGAGAGAAGAGATCTATGAGCTGACCAGGGAGATGCTCGCTGAGGCGTATCAGGAAACACTGAGCCGGACCCGCGAGCTTGTGGAACCGCACCTTGCCGATTTGCTTGCACCGATGACCGAGGGACGCTATAATCAGGTGCGGCTGGCTGCGGACGAGTTCGCTCCGCAGGTTGTCTCACCCGACAAAGGGGAAGAGGCAGAAGCCGACGAACTTAGCTGGGCGACGCGCGAGCAAGTGTATCTGGCTGCCCGGCTGGCCCTGACCAGGGCGCTATGGCCCAACGAAGGTCCGCCTTTGTTGCTGGACGATCCCCTGGTCAATTTTGATGAGCGCCGATATGCAGCTACTATGAACCTGCTGACCAACTTCGCGCAAGACCGGCAGATATTGTTTTTTACCTGTTCAGCGGAATTTGACAAGTATGCGGATCACGTCATCCAGCTTCCCGGACCTGCCTAGCCTCACCAGGCCTCAGGGCTTTGGAGGGCCAGAGGTGTTGACTTGACGGGACTACGGCGGATTTGGGCTGGTGGGGTTGAAGAGGAATGATTGGTACTCAGATTGCCAAGGAGGGAATCTGGAGACGGGTGGCGAACTCCTAATCACATAAACTGCAAGACAACGGTGGGTATCCGGCGGGCTGTGCCCCGCGTGCCCAATGGGAGGGACACCGTATGGATCAGCAAGTTAGTCCGGCGGTAGTCATTGTAGTGCTCATCCTGGTGCTGGCGATTGTGGTGGCGCTTTACTACCTGGTGAAGCCGAGTCCCACCGCCGAAGAGGGCGAGGGCGTTGGTGTTCCGATGGGGCCGGCCGGCAAACCGCCGCCTGCCGAGGGGGAGGCTGAAGCCCTCGAAGAGGAGACGGAGTCGCCTGGCCAACCACCTGAAGCTGAAGGCGAGGCGGCGGAGACGCCCGCAGCGCCCGAGGTTGAGTGACATTGCCGCCATCCAAATGGCTGACCTCCTCCACGGGGCAGCTACCCATGCTGGCCTGGGTAATTCTCAGGGCTTGACAACCACAGGTCAGTTAGGGTATAGTATTGCTAAATTGAATAGAATTTGCTGCGACGGGGAGGAGTATGCGGGGAGCAGAGGCTACAGCGAGCCGGCGATAAGGTGGGAGTGCCGGCGCCTTTGTCCGCAGAAGGTCGCCCCTGAGCTGTTTTGCTGAAGGCAAGTAAGCGAGACCGGGCCGCGCCCGTTACAGCGCCAGAGTGTCCCGCCTTCGCCAGGGCTACGGTGGGGAACTTGGGTGGTACCGCGAGAAGCTAACCGGCCTCTCGTCCCAATCGGGATGAGGGGCTTTTATTTTGCCACCAAAGAGGTGCAAGAATGCGCAGTGATCGAGCGAAAAAAGGACTGGAACGAGCCGGGGCGCGGGCGCTGATTCACGCGTGCGGGATAACCCGTGACCAATTGGACAAGCCGTTCATCGGCATCGCTAACAGCTACAGCGATCTGGTGCCCGGCCATATCGGTATGCGCCGCTTGCAGCGATCGGTGGAGATAGGCATTGCCGCCGGCGGGGGCGTGCCGCTTAACTTCGGTATTCCGGCCATCTGCGATGGCATCGCTATGGGCCATCTGGGCATGTTCTACTCGCTGCCCAGCCGCGAGCTTATCGCCGATACCGTCGAGTCAATGGCGATGGCCCACGCTCTCGATGGGCTGGTCTTGCTCACCGACTGCGATAAGATCACGCCAGGGATGCTGATGGCCGCCGGGCGGCTGGACATTCCGGCGATTGTAGTCACCGCTGGGCCGATGATGTCGGGGCGTCACCAGGGCCGCCGCCTGTCGCTGGTGCGCGATACCTTCGAGGCAATCGGCCGCGCTCAGGCCGGTGAAATCACCGCAGAAGATGTCGCCGAACTGGAAATGGAGGCCTGTCCCGGCCAGGGCTCCTGCCAGGGCCTGTACACGGCCAATACGATGGCCTGCGTGACTGAAGCGCTGGGCATGAGCCTGCCCGGCTCGGCCACGGCGCTGGCCGGTAGCGCCAGGCGGGAGCGCTTCGCCTACACGAGTGGCGAGCGCATCGTCGAACTAGTTCAAGAGGATATCACCACTCGCCAGATCATCACTGAGGCGGCGGTGCACAACGCCATTGGCATTGATATGGCTATGGGCGGTTCGACCAATACCTGCCTGCACATTCCGGCAGTCGCCCACGAGGCTGGCGTTGACATTGAGCTGGAATTCTTTGACCAAATCAGCCAGCAGGTGCCCCAGGTGTGCTCGCTGCGTCCGGGTGGTGATTATATGATGGAGGACCTGGACTGGGCTGGCGGCATCCCCGCGGTGCTGTCGGTGCTGGGCGATTTCGTTGAGGACAATCCCACCGTCAGCGGCCAGAACATCAGGGAGATTGCAGCCAAAGCCGAGGTTGTTGATGACGACGTCATCCGTACGGTGGATAACGCTTATGCCCCTCAAGGCGGAATTGCCGTGCTGCGCGGGAATTTGTGCCCCGACGGGGCAGTGGTCAAGCAGTCGGCAGTCTCGGCCAAGATGCGCAACTTCCGTGCCAGGGCGTTGTGCTTTGACTCCGAAGAGACGGCAATGGAAGCAATTCTGGCTGACCGCATTCCCGACGGCTCGTGGGCGGTAGTACGCTATGAGGGCCCCAAGGGTGGCCCGGGTATGCGCGAGATGCTCAATCCGACCGCCGCGCTGACCGGGATGGACAAGGAAGAGAGTGTGGGGCTGCTGACCGATGGCCGGTTCTCGGGCGGCACCCGCGGCCCGTGCATCGGGCATATCTCGCCGGAAGCCGCCGCTGGCGGGACGATCGGCCTGGTTGAAGATGGCGATGAGATTGAAGTAGACATAGATGAGCGCCGGCTGGAACTGCTGGTAGATGATGACGAGTTGGCGCGGCGCCGCGAGCGGTGGCAGCCGCCCGAGCCGAAGCTCAAGACCGGCTGGCTGGCCCGCTATGCGAAGAATGTCACCAGCGCAGCAACCGGAGCGGTGATGGAGTAGCATATATACGTAACAGGCGAGGAGGCAACTGACAATGGCAACTGAAGAAATGACCGGAGCAGATGTGCTGCTGAAGGTGCTTGCAGAGGAAGAAGTTGAAGTCCTCTTTGGAATACCCGGTGGCGTGACCATTCCGATCTTCGACAAGCTCTACCACAAGATCAAGGCCGGCGAGATTCGGTTTATCCTCACGCGCCACGAGCAGGGCGCAGCGCATGCTGCCGACGGCTACGCCCGGGCCACTGGTCGGGTCGGCGTATGTACCGCGACTAGCGGGCCGGGGGCACTGAATCTGGTCACGGGCCTGTGCACCGCCCATATGGACTCGGTTCCGGTGGTGGCAATCACCGGCCAGGTTAAGACCCGCGCCATTGGCACGGACGCCTTTCAGGAAGCTGATACCGTCGGCGCGACCATGCCGATAACCAAGCATAACTACCTGGTGAAGGACCCGGCCGAGCTCGCCCATGTGGCCCGCGAGGCCTTCTACCTGGCCCGGACGGGCCGACCCGGTGCGGTGCTCATTGATCTGCCTGCGGATATCAGCGCGGCGCCGGGCGTCTGGACGGAGCGGGACATGAGCAATATGCGCGGCTATACGCCTCCGGAGAAGGGCGACCCGCAGGCGATCGTGCGGGCCGCCGAGATGATTAACCAGGCCGAGCGGCCGATTCTGTATGTCGGGGGCGGCGTCATTGCCGCGGGTGCCTCTGACCTGGTTAAGGAGCTGGCTGAGAAGGCCAACATCTATGTAGTGCACACGCTGATGGGCAAAGGCGCGATGCCCGAGACTCATCGGCTGTCGCTGGGGATGCCGGGGATGCACGGGGTCGTCCCGGCCTGCTATGCTCTACGTGATACCGACCTGATGATCACCATTGGGGCGCGTTTTGATGACCGGGTGACTGGGGATTTGAGCAAGTTTGCTCAGGGAGCCCGGATCATTCACATTGATATTGACGCAGCCGAGCACAACAAGGTCGTCCAGTCCGACGTGGTGATTGCCGGCGACGCGCGCGAAGTTCTCGCCCAGCTCGTGCCGCAGGTCCAAGCCCGGCAGCCGGGCAAGTGGGAAGAGCAGCTTGTGCAGTGGCGCGAGAAGCACCCGCTGCGTTATAATGAGCCTGACGAAGGCATCGCCCCCCAGTACGTGGTGGAGCAGATATACGAGGCTACCGGCGGCGAGGCCATCATCACCACCGAGGTGGGCCAGAACCAGATGTGGGCGGCGCAGTACTACAAGGTGGACAAGCCACGCCATTTCCTTAGCTCCGGCGGCCTGGGTACCATGGGTTATGGTTTCCCGGCGGCCATCGGCGCTCAGGTCGGCTGCCCGGAGGCGGTGGTCTGGGATATTGCCGGAGACGGCTCGATTCAGATGAATATCCAGGAGCTGGCCACGGCAGTCATCAACAAGCTGCCGGTGAAGGTGGCGATTCTGAACAACTCGTACCTGGGGATGGTCCGCCAGTGGCAGGAGCTCTTCTATGACCGCCGTTACAGCGGTACCGACCTGACCGGCAATCCCGACTTTGCCCGGGTGGCCGAGGCCTACGGAGGGATGGGCATCAAGGTAGCCGAACCTGAACAGGTCCGTCCGGCCATCGAGCAGGCCATGGAGGTTGACGACCGGCCGACATTCATAGATTTCCTGGTCACCAAGGAGGAGAACGTCTTCCCGATGATTCCGGCAGGCAAGTCCCCGGACGATATAATGCTATCCCAGCCGAGCTGAACTGCCCAGTGCAATTGTGGAACGCAAGCTATGCGCGAGATTCAGTCGTCGCAGATAACTGAAGTTGTCGCCGAACTGTGCCAGTGTGCCAACTACGAGCTGCCTGAAGATGTCGTGGAGGCTCTGCGGAGGAGCCGAGAAGCAGCGACCAGTCAAGTTGCGCGGACGGTTCTCGATCAACTGCTGGAGAATGCTCGGCTGGCTCGAGATGAGCATATTCCCTATTGCCAGGATACCGGCCTGGCGGTAGTCTTCGTCGAGTTGGGTCAGGATGTTCATCTGGTCGGCGAGGATATCTATACGGCTATCAACGGCGGTGTCCGCCAGGGATATGAGGAAGGCTATCTGCGCCCGTCAGTGGTCGCCGACCCGCTGGACCGGGCTACCAACACCGGCGACAACACACCGGCAATTGTGCATCTGCGCATGGTGCCTGGCGAGGAAATCAAGTTGCACCTGGCGGCTAAGGGCGGTGGCAGCGAGAATATGAGTGCGTTGTGGATGCTGACGCCGACAGATGGTGCTGAGGGCATCGTAGAGGCGATTGTAGGCCGGATTCAGGAAGCAGGCGGTAAGCCCTGCCCGCCGCTGATATTGGGTGTGGGCCTTGGCGGCAACTTCGAGAAGGCGGCGCTACTGGCTAAAGAGGCGCTGCTGCGGCCCCTGGGCCAGCCCAATGATGACCCGCAGCTAGCTGAACTGGAGCAGCGAATCCTGGCGGCAGTCAATGCTACCGGCGTAGGCCCGATGGGTCTGGGTGGCGGCGAGACCGCCCTGGCGGTTCATCTGCTCAGCTATCCCTGTCATCTGGCCAGCCTGCCCGTTGCCCTCAACGTCCAGTGCCATGCCGCACGGCATCAGTCCGTTACCATATAGATTTCCGGCGAGCGATTCATCAGCGTATTCAAGTGGCCGGGAGGCTAGACAACTTGCCGTCTGAGTCTGAGGCCAGACAAATTAGACTGCCGCTTACGGCCGACGTCATCGTGCAGTTGCGGGCTGGCGATTCTGTACGGTTGTCGGGAGCGATCTACACAGCACGCGATGCGGCTCACCAGCGGCTGATTTCCGCGCTGGAGGCCGGCCAGCAGCTTCCTATTGATCTTGCCGGAAGTGTAATATACTACTGCGGGCCGACGCCTGCGCCCTCGGAACGGGTAATAGGCGCAGCGGGTCCGACCACCAGTTCGCGGATGGATACATTTGCTCCCCGACTATATGCGGCGGGGGTTCAGGCCACCATTGGCAAGGGCCAGCGTGCCCTTCAGGTGCGCCAGGCCTGCCGCAAGCACGGCTGTCTGTATCTGATTGCCACTGGCGGCGCTGGCGCTTTGCTTTCGTTGTTCATCACGCAGGCGCAGGTGGTCGGGTATGCAGATCTGGGCCCGGAGGCCATCCGCAAGCTGACCGTGGCTGAGTTCCCGGTGCTGGTTGGTTATGATGCGCACGGCGGCAGCATCTTCGCCGGCGACGAAGACTTGGACTGACATGCGATGAGCCAAACACTATTGGGATTGGTAGCCAGGCAGGGCCTCGGGGCTGTCCTGTATTGGGTGGCTCAGGGGGTGCTTCCTTTGGGGCGACTGGGGCGGGCTGCCGCGCGGTCGGTGCTGGCGGCTGTGGTGTGGTTGGAGCCCAGTCACCAGAAGGCCCGCGCCTATTATGACTACCTGCAAGCTTTGCGCATCTTCCCCCGTGGTGAGACTGAGGAGGCCCTGAAGCTGCTGCGGCGGGCCCATCGCGCCGTCCCCGACGACGAAACCCTCCATCTGGACTGGGCGGTGGCCCTGACTATGGCCAACCACTACGAGCGGGCCATTGATGTCCTCGAGCAGCTAGCCAGCGGCGAGCAAGCCAGAACGGAGCTACAGTTCTGGAACGCCTTGGGCTGGTCGTACCTGCGCACTGGACGCTTTCCCGCGGCCGAGACTGCTGCCAAGCAGGCCAGCGAGTATGGTGTGGCCAGCTCGGAACTGCGGCTTATCAGGTCGTTGGCGCTGGTTGGTGAGGAGGGCTGGGTGAACAAGGACGGTATCGCTGATGTCGTCAACAAGCAGCCCAGGGCCCTGGGGATGCTGCTCGAGTTTATCTACTATATCGCCAGCATCGGCAAACGGACGGAAGCAGAGGATCTGCTGGCGGCGCTGCCTGCTGATAACAGACCCCACGCCTGGCGCATTGTTACTCAGCACAGTCTCAGCGCTGACGATATCGAGACAGCCCGGTGGTCGCTGCAGAAGCTGGGTCAATTGGTGCCCAATTCCGTGGATGGACTGATGTTGGGCTGTGAGATTGCCCTCCGCCGGGGCAAGATGACCGAAGCAGTGGACAAAGCTCACCGCGCGGCGACCGCGCAGGCTGATGAACTGGAAGTTCTGGAGATAGCCGGGCGCGTGATGGTCCTGGCCGGCCAGCGCGAGGAAGCCTTCCGCTATATGACCAGCGCTCTGGCCGAGGGCAGCCGCGATGCCCTGGCTGGCGGCGTGGTCGCGCTGCATATGCTGGCGCAAGAGCGGCTTGACGATGCCCGCTCGGTCTTCCGCGTCCAGCGCAGCGGCGACGAGTTAGCCTGCCTGTACGCCCACACTGCGACCGCCGAGGTGCTGAAGGCCGAAGATGACTTGGCTGAAGCGGTGGCCCTGGCTCAGCAGGCCTGGGAATTCTGGGACGAGATGCCCCAGTGGGCCAGGACGGAAGCTGTGCGCCAGGACATCGTATCCTCGTTAACGCAAATCGCCCAGGCGGCCGTAGACACTGACAACAAGCCGGTTAGCCAGGATGCCGAGGAGTTGCTCTGTCGGCTGCGGGAGGTCGCGTCCGCGCCTGACACCCGTTAGCTTCGCCTGCGCATACTTAACGACTCTCCCGGGTTTGTGATTTGCTTGTCTGCTCGTGTCTGGGCAGGTGATTTGTGTTGTATCGTGGAAGTAATAATAGACTGACCACCGCAGCCGGCGGATACGCTCAACCGCCGACTTTTGTGACACTGACTGGAGGAAGAAGACATGCCCAAAGACTTTGACGTTTGCCCGGTGTTCACTCCTGTGGAGATTACCTTCCCACCGGTACTGCTGTTTCAGTACCAGGATGACCTGGGTGATGAGTTGAAGCGAGGCCTGACGGGCGAGGACGCTCTGAGCTTGTACGATTGTATGCTACTCATACGCGAGTTCGAGCAGATGATCATTCAGCTCAAGGGCGGAAAGTTCCCGGCACTGCCCGATTACAAGTTCATTGGGGCTACGCACCTGTCTATTGGCCAGGAGGCAGTGGCCGCCGGCGCTATGTCAGCTATCGGGCCCGATGACTACATCACCAGCACGCACCGTGGTCACGGCCACTCCATTGCCAAGGGCCTGTTTTGGCTGCGCGCCCAGTCGCCCGAGGGGCTTGCCCGGTTCATCGGGCGCGACGTCGGTGATGCCAGCCCTGATGAGCTGTGGGAGATGGCCCTGCAGGAGCACGTCAACCGCACTCTGGCTGAGTTATTCGGTAAGGAAGAAGGCTACTGCCGTGGACGGGGCGGCGGGATGCACATCGCCGACTTCAATATGGGCCATCTGGGCGCCAATGCCATTGTCGGCGGCTCCTATGGGATTGCCACTGGCGCAGCCATGGCCTGCGATAAGCTGGGGAATGACCGCATTGTGTTGTGTATGGTCGGCGATGGTGCTACCAACAATGGCATCGCCCACGAGTCCTACAACTTCGCGGCGATGGACCAGTTCAAGAACGGCACGCCCGTCGTCTACCTCATCGAAAACAACCAGTATGGGATGACCGGCCAGCAGCAGGGCGAAGTTACCGGTGTTAAGTACCTGGCCCAGCGGGGAGCCGGCTACAATGAAGCTAATATGCACGCCGAAGGCGTCAACGGTATGGATGTACTCTCGGTGCGCGATGCGGTCAGGCGAGCCGCTCAGTTATGCCGCACCGGCCAGGGCCCGGTCATCCTCGAGTGCCATACTTACCGCTATATGGGCCACTCCCTGTCCGATACCCGCGAGGCCTATCGCAGCGAAGAAGAGGAGCAAATGTGGCGCGACTGCGATGCGATTGGGCAGTTCCACAGCCAGCTTCTCGAACAGGGCATCGCCACCGAAGATGAGCTAGAGGCCCGCCAGGAACAGACGGTCCAGCGCATCTACGATGCTACGACTTTCGCCGGCAATGCCACCGATCCTGACCCGGCTGACATCTATGTGGGACTGTTCACTGACACCACCAGCGACGACCTCGGCGAAGAGGGAGCAACTCCTGAAAGCGAGTTGCTCCAGAAGCCCAAAAAGCGGGGAGGAAGCGGCACCCGCCAGATTCTGTATCGGCACGCGGTCAACGAGGGGCTGGTCGAGGAGATGCTGCGCGACCGCCGCGTTGTCCTCTACGGTGAGGACGTCGCTGACTACGGCGGGGCCTTTGGCGTCACTCGGGGGATATTTGAGATCTTTGGCCGCGACCGCATCTTCAACACCGCCATCTCCGAAGCAGCTATCGTCGGCACTGGCGTAGGAGCAGCGATGGTCGGGCTGCGGCCGATTGTGGAGATAATGTACATTGATTTTATCCTGATGGCGATGGACCAGGTCGGCAATCAGGCCGCCAAGAACCGCTATATGTTCGGCGGCAAGGCGAAAGTGCCGCTGGTCATCCGCACTTCGGTTGGCGGCGGCAAAGGCTACGCCGGCCAGCACTCGCAGAGCCTGGAAGCGGTTGTGACGATGTTTCCCGGTCTGAAGGTAGTAGCACCCGCAACTGCCTACGATGCCAAGGGCCTGATCAAAGCGGCCATCCGCGACGACAATCCCGTGGTCTATATCGAGCATCAGCATGCCCTGACCGAGCGTGGGGAGGTGCCCACTGAGGACTATACGGTGCCAATTGGCGTCGCGCGAGTGGCTCGCGAGGGGAGCGACTGCACGGTGGTCGCCTATAGTTGGCTCTATTATCGGGCTATGGAAGCTGCAGAGCGATTGGCTGACGACGGCATCTCCATTGAGGTGATTGACCCCCGCACGCTGGTGCCGCTGGATGTGGAGACAATTGCCAAGTCAGTGCGCAAGACCGGGCATCTGGTGGTTATCCAGCAGGCTCCTGAGCGCGGCTGTTTCGGTGAACATATCGCCTACCAGGCCCAGCAACAGGTTTTTGCTGACCTGAAAAGCCCTATGCGAATTGTGGCTGCGCACAATGTTCCTCCTCCAATGGCCGAGCCGCTGGAAGAAGAACACCTGCCCTCGGTCGAGAAGATTATGGACAACATCCGCCAGACTGTAGGTCAATAGCACCGGCCCACGGCTAGCGCGGATTATTCATAAACCGAGATACAAAGATGTGCTGCGGTCTGAAAAGCAGTTACAAGGGGCGTCTTAATGGAGACTATTCGACCCCTGTCAGGGATAGCAGTACGCTATCTGTCGCACTGTTCCACTTGTAAAGTTTTTGCCGGAAAGGTGCGGAAAACCGGCTTTTTTCAAAAAGCGGGTTTTCCGCAAAATCCGTTCATGAATCTTGTGGGATAGATTGCCGCTGGCCGGCAATTGTGGCAGTGATAGCCAAGGAGGTCGGATGAGCGAACCGGTAGGCAGCTTTGTATTGGTGCTGCACGGGCATATCCCGTATGTTCTGGGGCACGGGACCTGGCCCCATGGCGCGCAGATGCTGTTTGAGGCAGCCGCCGATACCTACATTCCCCTGCTGTGGGTCATTGAGGAACTGGCTGCTGAAGGTATCCCCGCTAATATCACCATTAGCCTCAGCCCCGTGACCCTTGAGCAGCTTGCCGACGAGCGCTTCAAGGAATGGTTTGAAGGCTATCTGAACGACAAGATCCACTGGGCTGGTGAGAACGAAGCGCAGTTTGATAGCTGGGGCGAGGGACACCTGGCTTACCTGGCCCGGCGTTGGCGCGAGTATTACCAGGCGCTGCGCGACAACTTTGTGGATCGCTACGGTCGCGATATTGTGGGCCAGTACCGCATGTGGCAGGATCGCGGCCACATCGAAGTTATGACCTGCGCGGCCACTCACGGCTATCTGCCGCTCTTGCACGAAGACGCCAGCATCTCCCTGCAGGTCAAGCAGGCCGTCGCCACCTATGAGCGGCTCTTGGGCCGCCGTCCCCGCGCCTTTTGGCTACCGGAGGGCGCTTATCGGCCCCGCTGCCAGTGGGCGCCGCCGCCCTTTGTCAGCGGCCAGCAGCCACCTTATACCCGACCCGGTATTGAAGAATTTCTGGCCAACAACGGTATTGACTACTTTGTGGTGGATACGCACCTGCTGGGCGGCGGGACGCCGGAGCCGGTCCATATTGATTTTGAGCACACCCTGGGCAAGCAGTGGGGCACGATCCGCAAAATGCACCAGCCGCAGCCATACGACGGTGAAAAATCGCCGTATCGGGCTTATTTTGTGGGGCACTACTACGAGGACCATCCGCCGGTAGCGACCTTCGTCCGCGACCCCCAGACCGGCCTGAAGGTGTGGAGTGCTGAGCATGGCTATCCCGGTGACTCGGCCTACCTGGAGTTTCACCAGAAGCACCAGCCCGGTGATTTTCGCTACTGGCGAGTGACTGGTGCTGACTGCGCTCTGGGCGACAAGCAGCATTACGTTCCCGAATGGGCCGACGGGGTAGTGCGCGAGCAGGCCGGCAACTTCCTGTGGACGGTCAAGGAGACGCTGCGCAGCAACCAGCCGGCCTCGGGGCGGCGGCCGGTGCTGTGCGCGCCCTTTGATGCCGAGCTGTTTGGCCACTGGTGGTTCGAGGGCCCGCGCTTCCTGACACACGTCCTGCGCTGGATGCACCAGGACCCGGAGATTGAGGTGGTCACCGGTAGTCAATACCTGGCGCATAATCCCCCCCCGACAGCCATAACTCTTCCTGAAGGCTCGTGGGGCGCAGGCGGCGGGCACTGGGTATGGCTCAACGATGACACCAGGTGGTGCTGGGAGCGGATCTATGACGCCGAGCTGGACCTGCGCAATCTGATCCAGGAGCATGGCGGTGGGCATGACGAGACAATGCACCAGCTTATCCAGCAGGCACTGCGGGAGCTGTTGCTGTTGCAGGCCTCTGATTGGGAGTTTCTCATCACCACCTGGAGCGCCCGCGACTATGCCGAGACTCGGATCCAGTCCCACCACACGGATCTGAAGCGCGTGGTGGAGCTGGCCCGCCGCTACGGGCGCGGCGAGTGGCTGAGCGAAGAAGACTGGGCTTACTTCGGCAGCCTGGCCGCCCGCGATCACATCTTCCCCGACATAGCCCCGGATTGGTACAAGTGATGCAGCTATCCGAGCAGAACATATCACCGCAGCCGAGTGTCAAGAAGGATACAGTCGCCCGCAAAGGCCGGGCAGACACAAGGCTGGTGGAAGGTCGCCTTACAACGCACCGCAAATGGGCGGGCGAAAGGTACGGGTAGAGAGGATGCAAGGTAGGGATTTGCTGCGGTCATCGTTGCAGCTTGTAAGCCGCCTGATACTGGACACGGGAATCGGCGCGGCCATGGGCGTATTAGTGCCCACGGTGTGGTCTGCCTACGGGTCGGTAGTGACGTACTTTCACTACGGCGACCCCGTGCAACTCGAGTTTCTATACTTCGTGGACATTCAATTTATCATGTATGGGGCAGTCGGGGGTTCTTGGCGGCGTGTCACTGCCAGCTGTTCGCGGTCGCCTACAGCCTGGCGAACTCCCGGACCATAGCTTCTTTGCCCATTGTGCACCGGAGCACTATACTGGCGTCCAAAGGAGGGCCGGCGACATGGAGATAGTTCATCTCACCGACGAACACAAGCAGTTGTATTTCTGCTGCCTCGAAGACTGGTCCGAGGAGGCGACGAAGGAGGCAGGCCTGCGCAGGGAACTCTGGTATGAGAAAATGAAAGCCAGAGGACTGCGGGTACTGCTTGCCAAAGATGACGGGGGCGAAATCGGAGGCATGATACAGTATGTGCCAATAGAGCACAGTGTCGTCGACGGAAAGGACCTGTACTTCATCTACTGCATCTGGGTCCACGGCCACCGGCAGGGACGCGGCAACTTCCAAAAACGCGGCATGGGCAAGGCACTTCTGCAGGCGGCGGAGAACGACGCGAGGGAGCTTGGCGCCAAGGGCATGGCCGCATGGGGCATATTGCTGCCCTTCTGGATGAAGGCATCATGGTTCAGGAAACAGGGATACATCAAGGCGGATAGGGATGGGATGGCAGTCCTGCTTTGGAAGCTATTCGCGGATAGCGCCCAGCCTCCCCGTTGGTTCAAGAGGAAAAGGAAGCCTCAGACGACGCCCGGGAAAGTCACGGTGACGGCCTTCGTGAACGGCTGGTGCATGGGACAGAACTTGGCCTATGAGCGCGCCAAGCGCGCGGCGGCAGAGCTTGGCGACAGGGTGTTGTTCCGAGAGATTGACACCTTCGAGCGTGACGTCCTGACCGAATGGGGCCATGCGGACGCTCTGTTCATAGACCGCAAGCAGGTGCGGACCGGGCCGCCGCCTTCCTACGAGAAGATACGCAGACTCATCTCCAAGAGAGTCCGAAGGCTCTGAACGGAGATAAAGCAGTTCCTCGGTACATTTTGGGCCGAGTTCGATGGCGATGCGACGGTGCGGGAGGATGCCTTACGGATGATCGGGGAGAACATCGACAGTGGTGCCGGCCTTTTCCTTGCACATCGCGATTGGGAAGCACACACGGGGACTTTCTGCTCCGATGGAAACCGGCAATCGGGGTGCAAACTCAGACCTGTGCACCAGTGCGTATAGCCGCCTCCGCTGAGCACGTCTATGTTGCTGACGAAGCGAATCACCGGATACTCAAGTTCACCAGCGAGGGAATACTGCAACCCAACTGGGGCTTGTGAATGGGCTGTCAGATTGTGGGCTTGGGCGGGTGCCCACGCTGGCAACTACAGGATGCTAAGGGCACGGGTGCTTGCTACTACTGTGGCGGTGCCAGCCTGTCCGCTAACAACTGGACGGTGGGCCAGGGCAACGCGCCGGCACCTGACGAGTGTAGGGATTACCGCAGCGCCGGATTGCCTTCATGCCGGCTAATTTCAGCCAGCCTTCGTACCAGTTGATGATTCTGCTGGTGGCCGCTGCGTGAGCCGATGATGTGAGCCTGGATGGGCCGGCCCAGCAGGTAGAGATCGCCCATCATATCGAGCAGCTTGTGCCGAGCAAAGGCCTGGGGCAGGGCAGGTGTCTCCGAGAGCCGCTCGGGGTATATTACTATTGCGTTCTTTGTGCTGCCGCCCTTGAGCATTCCCGCCTGGCGGGCCGCCTCGGCCTCTTCAATGGCTATGAAAGTCCGGGCGGGGGCCAGGTCCCGGGCAAAGTCGTCTGTGGCGGGCACAAACCTGGCCCATTGCTGCCCGATGAGTGGATGTTGGCTGCTGTACAAATAGTAGTACGCTGTGGTATCATCGGGGATGGCGCAAAGAAAGTAGTCAACAGTGCTGATGATTACGGGCTGGGACAGGACTATCGGTGCGATTTCGCTGGCCAGTGGCTTTATGGATCCCGCTTGAATCATCTGCCATAACCTGACGGCGTTACCCTCAAACAGTGGGATTTCCGGACCGGAGATTTCTATCGTCAGATCAGTGATTTCCGCTGCCGCCAGAGCGGCCAGCAGGTGCTCGACAAACAGGACGTGGTACTGTGAATTGCCGACGGCAGTACCCGGGGCTGCCGCGAAGGCGGTCTGGGGGCTGACAGGCCATTGCTTGCCGATGTCGGTGCGGACAAGCTGCAGCCCGGTTCCCGCTGAGGCGGGATGCAGGGTCAGGGTAACCTGCTGGCCCGACTGAACGCCGGTAGCAGTGCAGGTAGCCGATTTGGCCAGAGTCTTTCGTGTTGCCATAGCTGGTATGGAGCAGTTGCCGGCGATACTATTGGGCATAGTGTGGAACAGGTTGGTACGAGTGTGTTGAGTATATCCAGGGCGCAGAGCGTGCGTCAAGTCGAGTACAGACTTGACGATAGCCGCTGCATTGTGTAAAATACAATTGGATCGACTGTAGGACGCTCTCGGCGGGAACGCTTTTGGGGAATAGATAGGAAGGAAGCAAGCACGGATGCTAAATGTTGCTGCAGGTGTAGCAGTATTAAGTGGCCTGGCCATCGTTGTGGCCGTGGCGCTGCAGAAGACGAAAGCCGACGGCTTCTCGGCGGCTATGGGCGGAGGAGCCGACATGACGCGGCACACGCCCGGCAGCAAGGAGGCCCTGCTAGATGCCGTGGCCAAATACGCTTCGATTATCTGGGTGTTGGCCTGCCTGGTCGTGGCCATCCTGTGGTACAGATAGTCGCTTAACACTATGGGGCAGAACTGGCGAGAATCGTAAATGGAACATATATGGGCGCCCTGGCGATTAGATTACGTGGTAGCTGAGAAGCCTGACAACTGCATCCTGTGCGAGAAGCGGGATGCTCCCGACGATGACATTGCCAACTACGTGTTGTATCGTGGTAGTCATAGTTACGTACTGCTCAACACTTTTCCGTATAATAGTGGGCACGTAATGGTTGTGCCCCATCGCCATCTTGATGATCTGACAGGGCTCAATGCGGAGGAAGCCGGCGAACTGATGCTGATTGCGCAGTGGTGCGTGCAAGCGCTCCAGGAGGCGTTGGGGGCGGAGGGCATTAACCTGGGAATGAATATTGGGCAGCCCGCCGGGGCGGGTATCGAAGACCACATCCATCTGCATATTGTGCCCCGGTGGAGTGGCGACACTAACTATATGACGACAGTCGCCAATACTCGGGTTGTTCCTCAGTCGCTGGAAGAATCCGCTGAGCAGTTGCGACCATTGATACAGCGCATTGCCGAAAACTCACAATAGTTAACAGTCCTCTGTGCGGGACAAAGGGGCGTAAGCTTATGAGCCTGCGGCCAGCAATGATTATTGCCTTCTGTCTTACTGTGATAGCGTCGGGCAGCGTCTTGCCCGGTGTAGCGGAAGCTCAGGTGCAGATACTGTCCCCCGCGCCGGGAGCCACGGTCCACGGTATTGTTCAGATCAAGGCCACCAAGCCCCAATCCGGGGAGGGTTGGATCACCTACAGCGTGAGTCCTAGCCAGGAGAGATATCTGGCGGCCGCAATGTCGCCGTTTTCCATTAAATGGAATACGCAACTGTACCGCGGAGGTACCCGCGCTTATCCGGACGGCCAGTACACCATTATGGCCACCGGCTTTGATGGCTCGGGCCGGCGCCAGGGACAGAGCAGCGTCGCTGTTACGGTAACCAACGATATCAAGCCCTCGGAAATCGGCACCACAGTTGAGCTGAGAACTGACTACAAGCGGGGGCAGTTGTCCAACTACAAGATCGAAGGCAGGACTACCGTCAACGTGCCGGGCGAAGGCGGCAAAGAACTGCGCGAGCCACCAATGATGGGTATGGGCATGGGCATGGGTATGGGCGGCCCGGGCGGCATGGGTATGGGCGGCCTGGGCGGAATGGGTATGGGCATGAGAGGCCCAGGCGGCATGGGTATGGGCGGCCTCGGCGGAATGGGTATGGCTGGTGGTATGGGTATGGGCATGGTACAGCTGGGCTTGATTGGCCTACCCTCTCACATAGATATCGAGATCGATGGCCGCTGGGTCGAAGATGTGCTCAGTCCCTCGGTGACCGGTCGGGCTGTGGTTGACAAGGACCTGCAGAGTGGATACTTCACGGTCTCGTGGCAGTGGCCGAAAGAAGCCTGGATGGAGGGGATGGAGGTAAAAGAAGAAAAAGACATCCCCGACTCCTATGCTCAAGTTCTTCCTACCGCCGGTGGCGAGTATCGCTTCAAGGTCTTCCCTCTGGCGCGCGTCGAGAAGATGCACGAGGAGCAGCCTGAATTCCCGCTCGGCCACAGTTTCATTGAACTGCCCAGGGGCCTGGTGCAGGTGGGTGCTACCTGGCAGGGCGATATGGCCTGCAGTCTGAGCCCTACCAGCAGCGAGCCGACTATTGTTTCTGCCACTCATCGGTTGGACAGCTTTGAATACCGTGGTAATCATCGCTGCGCTCGCATTGTCAGCAAGTATGCCAAGAGCGGTGCGACCATTGAGGTTATGGGGCTGCTGCCCCAGCGCGAAGAACAAGTAGGCGGCGGAGGCATGGCCGGAACAGCCGGTGGTATGCCCGGAGCGGGCATGGCTCCGGGGATGGCAGCCGGGCCCGGGATGATGCCCGCCATGGGACCTGGGATGCCTGGTGCGGGTCCGGGTATGGGGATGGGAATGCCCGGTGGTGGCCTCGATGCGGGGCCAGGGGCAATGGGTGGTGCTGGAGCCATGGGCGCTGGCGCGGGAATTAGCGAATACAAATTCAAAGGGGACATCTCTGTTGAGCGAGTTACCTACTTCTCTTTGGACGCCGGGCGCATTGTAGCGTTCGAGGACACCATTACGCAGAAAGTGAGCAAGATGTCCGGGAAGGGGCAAGTGCAGCGGCTGAGCGGCAAGAGCAAGACAGAGACCTTTGAACAGGACTTCGATCTGGCTGTGGGTGGTATGGGCATGGGTGGCATGGGTATGGGTGGTGCAATGGCAGAGATTACCGTACCTCTCGAGCCGATCATCGGCGCAGTCGTCGGATATAGCGGTGGTATGATGGGCGGAGGCATGGGTGGTGGGGGTATGATGGGCGGAGGCATGGGTGGTGGGGGTATGATGGGCCCTGGTGTTCGGGGTGTTATGCCGGAAATGGGTGGCCAGGGTATGGCCCGGCCGGGCCCGGTCATAGGATCTGCCGCTATGATGCCCGGAGGTGGAATGGGGGCTCGGGGCATGCTTGGGGGAGGAGCAGGTATGGGCATGATGATGAAGCCACCTACCAAGGCGACATTGGAGATCAACACGGAGTGGTACGTATACGACACGACGGCTGGTATTTCTCGGTATGCGGTGGTTAGCGAGGAAGGTGAACAGGTGGGTGGAGCTGTCATCAAGGTCGGGCCCAATGCGGCGTTTGCCCATAGACAAGCACTGGGCGGTGCAGGTGCTAGCAGCAAAGAGGGCTCGACATTTGCCGTTGACCTTGAGACTCGGTCCTTCCGCTCTGTCGGCAGCTACTATCTGCCCGAAGAGCACGAAGAGATTGTCACGACCAGCCGGGAATACCTGCTTAGCCTGGGATACCTGCCTGAGTAACCCAAAGCCGAAGGTATGTGCTACCCCGAGGAGGTAGGTTTCCTGGGTACATATAGGGCGGCGGCCACACTGGTCGCGGCCCTATCTATTGTGAGGTGAGCACACGGTCATGGGTATGCGAGCACTGATGGTAGGCACGATAGTTATTCTGAGTGCGCTGATGGTTGGTGGAGCCAACGGTCAGGAGGCCGACTATCAGCAGCCGGAGTTTATCCAGCTTTTCGTCTGGCACGAGGGCTCGGGGCGTGAGCTTGAGCCTATCCAGGACCTGATCCGACAGTATAATACTACTCACGACGGATACCGCGTTGTGCTCAATCATCATCCTCCCAGCGTCGCTTATCAGTACCTGCAGGCCTGGAGTGGTCCAGAGCGTGCGACGGCACCTGATATGGTCGTCGTTCCGAATGCCTGGCTTCCCGAATTTAAAGGCCTACTGCGCTCGCTGGGGACTGCCCTGAGCGCCCCGCAACGAGCAGTCTTCTATCCGGGTGTGTTGGATCTTTTCACCAGTGCCGGCCGCCTCCAGGCGGTGCCGTGGCGAATCGGCGGTCGGGGTCTGGTGGTGCGGACTGACCTGTTGGAGCAGGCTGGCCTGGACCTTCCCCAGACGTGGGAACATGTCCGGGAGGCTGCTGAGAAGCTCCACAATCTCCCCGATATCTACGGAATAGGCCTGCCTGGACGCCAGGGCGGGGGGGAGATGTTGACCGAGATGATTTGGGCCTTCGGCGGGAGCCTTTATACCGAAGAGGATTACACGCTGGCTACTGAGTCCGGTACCAAAGCACTGCAGTTGTACAAGCAACTGGCCGAGTTGGCGCAACCAGAAGTGCTAACGTGGAGTCAGGCAGAGCTGGAAGCTTTGTTCGCTGAGGGCCACCTGGCTATGCTGGTCACCGATACCTGGTGGCTGCAGCGGGCCGCTGGGCACCCGGACTTTGACTTGGAGATACAGATGCTGGCGCTGCCCGCTGTGGAAGAGCCGGCAGTGCATCTGATAGGGGAGGGCCTGGGCATCGTCAACGGCAGCAGCTACGAGGAGCAGTGTCTGGAATTTGCCCGTATGGTATGCCAGCCGGAAAGTCAGGCCAAGCTGCTGCAGTTGGGGGGACTGCCTAGCGGCCTGCACTGCGGTGAGATTGATCAGAACGATACAATCTGGGGGGCACTGGCTGCCAATATCAGCCAGAGTCGGAGCCTGCCGGCCCAGAGTCGCCAGAGAATCTTTGATGCGCTGCAGTGGGCGTTGTACCTGTCGTTGAGTGGTCGCCTGGATGCGGCGGGTGCGCTGGAGTCTGCTGAGGCTGCTATGGTAAGCTTGCGATAGCTTTGCAGGAGAATATCTCTATGCCTCGGGTAAGCGTAAAGATCTGCGAAATTGATCTCACGAAGCATTCCCGACGCCTCAGTGTCGCTGCTGTGGCGGTAGTCTTGCTGGCCTCAGCGGGTCTGGGCGCGCCTGTCCATCGAGTCTTGCCCAACGGGGCGCAGATAGTAGTGGAGGAAAATCATGCCGCGCCGGTTGCTGCTGTTCGCTTTTACGTTGGTGTGGGCAGCGTCTACGAAGGCGAGTACCTGGGCGCGGGTATATCTCATCTTGTCGAGCACTGCTGCGATGAGGGTACGGCTCAGCGCACTCCCGAGGAAATTGACCAGGCTCAGGCTGCCATCGGCGGTCACGTGAACGCCTATACAAGCCGGGATCATACTTGCTACCACATGACCACTTCCGCACAGCAGGTGGGCGAGGCAATAGATCTGCTGGGCGATTATGTGCTGGGGGCCACCTTCCCCCAAGAGCAGGTCGCCAATCAGATCGAGGTCGTCACCCGGGAAATTGCCCGAATAGACGATGACCCGCGGCGGGCGGCCATTGAGCTGTTTGGCCAAACAATGTTCCGGCGCCATCCCGAGCGCTATCGCATCATTGGCTATCCTGCCAGGTTCGCTGAGCTGACGCGGGAGGACCTGGTCAAGTTCCACCGGGCCTGCTACACACCGGATAACCTGGTGGCTACTGCCGTCGGTGACTTTGACGCGGAGGAGATCGCGGACCGGCTGGAGGCAGCGCTGAGCCAATACCAGCGCCGCCCTGGCCCGCCGATAGTCCTGCCCGACGAAGCGGCGCCGACCACTATCCGGCGCGCCACCCGTCACCGCGGGGGGCTGCACCGCGCGCATCTGCTCCTGGGCTGGCGGACAGTGGACCTGTTTCATGCGGATCTGTACGCTCTGGATGTTTTGGCATATGTTCTGGGCCACGGCGACAGCGCCCGCCTGCCCCGGCTGTTGCGCGACGAGCTGGAGCTCGTAGATGTAGTAAGTGTATGGTCGGATACGCCTGCCTACGGAGCCGGTAGCTTCATTGTATCTGCTACTTTGGATTCAGCCAACCGCGAGAAAGTGGAGCAGCAGATATTGCAGGTCACCGAGGCGCTGGCCAGGGAGCTGGTCGGCGAAGAGGAACTGCAACGAGCCAAGCGGCAGAAGGAGGCGGTCTTTGTTTATGCTCAGGAGACGCCGGCGGGGCGGGCCGGGATTTTGGGTACCGACTTGCTGCTGACCGGCGATATGGGGTTCAGCGACAAGTATCTGGCCGGCATAAGAGCAGTCACCGCCCCGCAAGTGCGAGAGGTAGCCCGTAAGTACTTGCTCCCCGACCGCTATGTTGTCACCAGCCTGGTTCCGGCCGCGAAGGAGGCTGAGTCAGCTACTGTTGACCAGCAAGGAGCTCCTGTCCCACGAACGAAAAAGTACGTACTTGACAATGGCCTGACGGTGCTGGTCAGAGCCGAGCCGGGGGCAGCGGCGGTGCATATTGCCACCGCCACGCGCGCGGGGCTTAGATACGAAGATGAGCAGACCAACGGAATCACCCGGCTGATGGCCCGGATGCTTCTGCGGGGGACCGAGCATAGAAGTCGCAACGAGATTACTGAGGGCATTGACAGCCTGGGCGCAGAGATTGAAGCCTATTCGGGTCGCAACAGCTTCGGCCTGACCGCCCACTGCTTGCCTGATGATTGCTTGAAGATACTGGCTGTGGTAGCTGACTGCCTGCAGAATCCGACTTTCCCTGAGCAGGAGTTGCAACGGCTGCGACAACTGACCCTGGCGCAGCTTGCCGCCCGTCGCGAAGACGTTGACAATGTAGCGGAGAAGCTGCTGCGGGCGACATTGTTTCAGCACCACCCTTACCAGTTTTCCGAGTTGGGCACGCCCAGCAGTGTCCAGCAGCTTAGTGCCGAGCAAGTGAACCAGTTTTACCGTCGCGTCTGTGGGCCAGGCTCTACGGTTCTGCTGATTCAGGGCAATATTGAACGGGCTGAGCTGCGGCGGGCCGTACAGCAGGAGTTCGCTTCCTGGCACCAGCGGGAGTTGTTTCACCCAGAAATTGCCGACGAACCGCCGCTTACCGAAAGACGAAGCAAGACCGTCCAGCGTCAGCAGAATCAGGCCATAATCTATTACGGCTTTCTGGGGCCGCAGGTGGATGATCAGTATAGATATGTCCGGGATGTGCTGACAGCCCTGCTGACGGGGAGGGGCAGTCCCGGCGGGCGGCTGCACGATGTGCTGCGGGGCAAGGGGTTGGTCTACGCCACCTATGCCTACGAGATGGCCGGGCTTGACCCCGGTTACTATGCCATATATGCCGGCACTGCCCCCGACAGTGTTGATGAAGTCAAGGGAATCATTGAAGATCACGTGACCGAGCTGCGCACTGAGTTGGTTGACGACGAGGAGCTGGCCACGGCCCGCAATGCCTGTGTGAGCCATCAGCAAATCAGCCTGGCCGATCCGGGGCGGCGCGCCCAGCTTCAGGCGTTGGACGAACTGTACGGAATGGGGTATGATAACTATCAGAACTATCGGGAGCGTATTGAGGCGGTCACGGCCAACCAGGTGCAGGATTACGCCCACCAGCTTTTGGATTTGGAGGCATGTGTAGTAGTCATCACGCTCCCTGACACTGAGCAATCACAGTAGTGATCACGATATAGTCCGCGTTTGGAGGCATACCCGCGAAATGAAGGAGACACATTACGGCAAGATAATCAGCCAGGAGATCGGCGACGTTGTCGGCAACCTCGATCAGGAGCAATTGTCGGCACTGGTGGAGGCTATCCTGGCCGCGAAGCGGGTATTTGTCTGTGGAGCCGGTCGCAGCCTGCTGATGATAAGGGCCTTTGCCATGCGCCTGATGCACATGGGCGTCGAAGCTTACGTGGTGGGGGAGACCGTCACCCCGGCCATAGCCAACGGTGATTTACTCATCGCCGGGTCGGGTTCCGGGCAGACACGGGGGACATTGGCTACGGTGCAGGCGACCGCGGCCCGCGGTGCCCGCACTGCTGTGATAACTGCTCACGGCAACTCAGGGATAGCTGAGGCCTGTGACCTGGTGGTCGTTGTGCCGCTGCCGGTAACCGACGAGGCTGGTTCCAGCTCCCCTCAACCACGGGGCTCGCTGTTCGAGCAATCCTTGCTGGTGGTGGGTGATGTTCTGGTGATAAGGTTAATGAAGCGGATGGGCGCCACCAACGAACAGATGCTGGCGCGGCATACCAACCTGGAGTAAATGGACTGCTTGGCGTCGCAGGGGAGAGGTGACAATAATGACGGAAAAGATATTGCGAATCGGACTGCCCAAGGGAAGCCTCCAGGAGGCGACCATAGAGATATTCCGCAAGGCGGGCTTTCCCATCAGCGTGGACGAACGGCAGTATAAGCCGGATTTTGACGATGATGAGCTGTGGGGGGTGCTGTTGCGCGCCCAGGAAATGCCCAACTATGTCGCCAGTGGTATCCTGGACTGTGGCCTGACCGGGCTGGACTGGATTCGCGAGCGTGGGGTGGAAGATGAAGTGGTCGAGGTTGTGGATCTGGTTTATGCCAAGCACGGCATGCGCCCGTATAAGTGGGTGCTGGCAGTACACGAAAGTTCCGATATCCAGAGCCCGGAGGATCTCGAGGGCAAGCGCATCGCTACCGAGCTGGTTGATGTCACTACAAAGTATCTGGCCGAGCACGGCGTCCAGGCGCAGGTGGAGTTCTCGTGGGGCGCTACCGAGGCCAAATGTCCCAGCCTGGTGGATGCCATCGTCGAAGGCACCGAGACCGGCAGCACGCTGGCTGCTAATAATTTGAGAATAGTGGATGTGCTGTTCGAGTCCTGTACCAAGTTCATCGCCAGCCAGGAGGCCTGGAACGATTCCTGGAAGCGCGAGAAGATTGAGAATATCGCGATGCTGCTGCGAGGGGCGCTCGACGCGGAGCTGCGGGTGGGGCTGAAGATGAACGTGGCCCGCGAAGATCTGGAGGCGGTCGTCGCCGAGTTGCCTGCCCTGAAGCGCCCGACCGTCTCTTCGTTGGCCAACGGTGACTGGGTGGCGGTGGAGACAATCGTCGAATCCGCGCTAGTAAGCGACCTGATTCCCCGTCTGAAGGCCGCCGGCGCCCAGGGCATCATCGAATATCCGCTCAATAAGATGATAATGTAGCTGCTGGAGTTCCGGCAGTATCCGGGTGCGAAGGTCGTGGGTTGACAGTAAGGAGCCTATGTTTGCCCGTCCTGGCGCACTACAGTACAATAGTGGTGAGTTCTTACTGCAAATACGAGGAGGCAATACTCGTTGACGGATTTTCCAACGACCGAAATCGGTGGGGTGGCGATATCGCGGCTGATAATTGGCACCAACTGGTTCATTGGCGCTTCGCATTATAGCGCGGCCAAAGACAAATGGCTCAAGCGCTACCAGACGCTCGAGAACATAGTAAGTGTGCTGGAGGCCTGTTCTGCGGGCGGCCTGAACGCGATATGCAGCGGCATGGATCCGAACGTGCGCGAAGCGCTACTCCGTCATGAAGAAGAGACGGGTCGGCACCTTTACTGGTTCATCACACCAGACGGATCTGACATTGAAGAACTACTAGACAATATTGAACAATGTGCCGAGTGGGGCGCCGAGTTCTGTCTACCTCACTCCTCTTATACCGATAGTAATCTGCTGATAGCCGAGAAACGCATCGAGGGCATGGAGGAGATTAGCGAGAAGATCCGCAGCCTAGGCATGATTCCTGGGCTAAGCACTCATCGCCCAGAAACCATGATGATCAGTGACGGCGCCGGATATGACGTTGTGACCTACATTCAGCCATACAACTCCATTGGTTTTCTGTGTGCAGTCGAGACAGACTGGATGGCCATGCTCATCAATCGAACCCCGAAGTCGGTGATGTGTATTAAACCTCTTGCGGGGGGACGCATCACGCCACCTACCGGACTTAGCTTTGTCTACAATTCGGTAAAACCCATTGACATCGTTTGCGTGGGGTTGCTAAGCCCGGAAGAAGCGTCCGAAGATATCGCGCTCGCGCGTGGCATTCTGACGGGCACCAAAGAGACACACGAATTGCAGTACACCCGAAGCAAAGGCGATTTGATGCCTCCTCAGCAATAGGATGCAGTCATCCTGTGGTGATCCCGTATAGCCGGGCTGTTACAATCGCATCCGGAATGGTAGGCGGCCAGGAATTCGGAGGGAAGGCCAAGTCATGCACAAGATTGCTGTTTTGCCCTGTGATGGGGTTGGGCCGGAGGTGGTGGCCGAAGGGTTGAAGGTGATGGCGGCTACCGAGCTGTACGATGTCAAATACGAGCTGGTTGAGTATGACATCGGCGGCGAGCGCTATCTGCGTACCGGCGAGGTTATGCCCGATTCAGTGATGGAGGAGCTAGGTCAATGTGACGCCATATATCTGGGCGCCGTCGGGCACGACGAGGTCCCGCCGGGCATTCTGGAGCAGGGCATCCTGCTAAAGCTGCGCTTCGGCTTTGACCAGTATGTCAACCTGCGTCCGATCAAGCTGTATCCGGGCGTGGCGACTCCCCTGAAGGATAAGGGGCCCGAGGATATTGACTTTGTGGTGGTGCGTGAGAATACCGAAGGGTTCTATGCTGGCATGGGCGGGCAACTTAAAGCAGGCACGCCCGACGAGGTAGCCATACAAACCGGCGTCTATACTCGCAAGGGCACCGAGCGGATAATTCGATATGCCTTTGAGCTGGCTCGCAAGCGCGGCAAAGCCCGGCAGCTTACTATGGTTGACAAGGCCAATGTTCTGACTCATGGGCATGACCTGTGGCGGCGCACCTTCGCAGAGGTGGGGCAGGAGTATCCTGACATCAAGCAGGAAAACGCTTTCGTGGATGCGTGCTGTATGTGGTTTGTCAAGAATCCGGAGTGGTTCGATGTCGTGGTGACCACAAATATGTTCGGCGACATTATCACCGATCTGGGGGCGATGATCCAGGGCGGGATGGGGGTGGCGGCCTCGGGCAATATCAATCCGGAAGGTGTCTCAATGTTCGAGCCAATCCACGGCTCAGCTCCTAAGTATCGGGGCAAGAACGTCATCTGCCCGGTTGCGGCTATCTGTGCGGCAGGGATGATGATGGAGCACCTCGGCGAGGTCGCGGCCGCCGCGGCCATTGAGGGTGCTGTAGCCAGGGCACTGGCCAGTGGCAAGTTGGGCGATCTGTCCACCCGCAGCGGAGTGAAGACGACCGAAGCCGGGGATCTGATCGCCAGCCTCGTCGAGTAGCGGGCAAGCAGCGATGGACTATCTGGGCAGTTTCTCAACAAGCGTAGCGGTCGCCCTTCCCGCAGCAGCGATTGTCTATCTGTGGGAGCGCTGGCGGCTGGCGCGCCCCGGTGGGCCGTATGCGCGGGCGGACTTCTCTGGTCTGATCCTGCTGATTGCGCTGGCGGCGGCGTGGTGGCCTCATCTGGCCGACAATCCTCAACTGACCGCCGTCCTCTTCGGCGGTGGCCTCATCTTCCTGATTGCGGCACTGGCTGATAATTGGTCGAAGGGCTGGTGGCTGGCGCTACTGGGTGTGGGGGTGATTGCTGCCCTGCTCAGCTATCAGGGCATAACCGTCCGGGTAGTGAACCTGCCCTTCAGCCAGGACGACATCAGCCTGGGCTGGCTTGGGCCGGTGGTAACGGTGGTGTGGCTGGTAATCTGTTCGGTTCTCTTCGCTCAGGCGGCCACTATTCTGGCGGTGCCGCTGGGTGTGGCGGGACTGGCGGCCGGCACGCTTTTTCTGGTTTGTCTGCTGCAGCCGACGATAACCGGACCGGTAGCGGCGTTTATGGCGGTGATGATGTGCGGGGCAGCTCTGCCGCAGGTGCCGTTTGCGCGCCTGCTCAGCTATGCGCAGGCGCGGGCCGGGGCGTATACTGTGGGCTACCTGGTCGGGGCAATCTCAATAATCGGCGCTCTGAAGAATACTGCCTTCCTGGTTGCATTGGTGCCGGTCATTATTGTCGGTGTGCCGCTGTTCGCGGCTACCTACAGTTATGCCGCCGAGCTACGCCGGGGCTGGCGGGCGGTGGTCTTTGCCGAGCGGCGGGGTCATCTGCACGATCTGCTCTTGCGCCAGGGATACAGCGAGTGGCAGGTGATCGGCCTACTGCTGGGCGGCACTGTTTACCTGTGTTTGCTGGTGCTGCTGCTGGTCTGGATGATTGAAGTCACCTTCGTGGTTAAGACCGTGGTGGTGATAGCCGCACTTGCCTTCGGCCTGCTGTTTCTCTATACGCTGCTCCGGTTTCTACCTCAATCGCGCACGGGTCAGCCCCCGGCTACTATCCGCCAAGTACGACTGCTCGGCATGCCTTTAGATCCAATCACACTGGCCGACGCTCTGGAAGAGGCTGAGCGCTTCCTCGAAGAAGACCACCCCCATATGATCATAACGCCGGACGCCTCGGCGGTAATTCGCGCCCAGCGCGACCCGGAGCTGCGCGAGATTATTGAGCAGGCTGATCTGGTGGCGCCGGATGGCGCGGGCGTGGTGTTGGCAGCGCGGCTGCTGAATCTACCAGTGAATGTGCGCTGTGCCGGCTGTGATATGGTGGAGCAGCTCTGCCGGGCTGCCGCCAACAAGCGTCGGGCTGTATATCTGCTGGGCGGGGAGCCCGGCGTGGCGGAGCAGGCGGCGGCCAACCTGCAGCAGCGTATTGCGGGCCTGCAAGTCGCCGGCTGTCACGATGGTTATTTTAGTGATGAAGAAGAGCCGCAGATAGTTGAGGATATCCGCAGCAAGCGCCCGGGCGTACTGCTGGTGGCTCTGGGCATACCCCGTCAGGAGAAGTGGATCAAGAAGCACCTGGAGGAGCTGGGCGTGCCGATCTGCATCGGGGTAGGTGGCAGTCTGGATGTTATTTCTGGCCGAAAACGGCGCGCACCGGTCTGGATGCAGCGGGCGGGACTGGAGTGGCTGTACCGGACGATTAAGGAGCCCAGTCGCCTGCCGCGGCTGGTGGCCCTGCCCGAGATAGTGTGGATGAGCATTCGCGAGCTGCTGCGCCCCCCCGACACTGGCTCTTCGCCGCCGGGTTCCGAGGATTGAGCAGTGGCGGTGGTCAGCGGCACACTTGACCCTTAGCTCAGCGCTGCCAGCCTCGCGGAGACATCCTCAGCAAAGCGATTGATGTGTTCGGCGACGTACCGGCCAATGTCCAGGGATGTATCCTCGATAAGTGGCGTCAGGTCCATTGCGAAGATCATGCCGCTGGCTGTCTCCACGCCATGGGTAGAATAGTAAGTGGCGTTAGCCCGCCGCCGGCCCATGGTAGCCAGATCGTAGCGGTTTCCGCCGCAGACCTGTGAGTCCATTACCTCAGTGAGTGCCGCTGCCAGGTTTTCGTGTGCCGAGACATCAAAGGCGACCTTGTCCTCGTCAATCATCCAGTCCAGGTCCCGCCACACCTCGCAGCCGTACAGCTTCTCAGGCCTCGCCTCTGCGGGCAGTGAGCGCAGGGCCTGGATTGTCCGCAGGGCAACCGCCACGTGCGTGTCGTGCTTGTCGGCCAGATTGTGCGTGGAAATCACTTGCGGGCTGGCCTGACGGATTATTTCGGCCAACTCTGGCGTGACATCTTCATTTGAGGGATCCTTCACTGCTGAGCTGGGGTAGTCCAGTAGTGCAACCAGACTGTATTCTCCGATCATCGCTGCCTTCTTCTGCTCGACTTTTCTGACCAGGCGCATCTCCTCGTCAGTATAGTCGGCATACACGTCATCCCGCGGGCTGCCGGCGCCGTCGGTCACCGTCACTGCGGTGAGCCATTCCTCTTCGTCACCGAAACACTCGATGATGGCGTGGTAGGCCATTATCTCCACATCATCAGGGTGTGCCCCGATGGCCATCTGCGTGGTACGCTGGAGGGCTTCATCCTCACTGGCCCCGTCAGGGATGAACAGCTCCGCGCCTGGATTGTTGAGCTGTAGCATACTAATCAACTCCTGTTGGTACTCAATCAACTGATTTCTGGCAAGCTGGCCGCGGCAATGGCCTGGCCTACTCGACGCTCGGACTCGTCGGGCAGGTGCATATTTATCTGATCCGCCAGCTCGGGGAATTCTGCGTCCAGGACCTCCTGGGCTTTCTTCAGTATGATTTGACCGCCCTTCCCGGAGGTGACGCGCCCCATAATCAGCAGGTGGCGGATGTCGTAGAAATCCGCATAGTGGGCAATTGCGTAACCCAGGTAGCAGCCGATAGTCTCGTAGATAGCCCGTGGCCGCTCGTCGCCGGCTGCAAACATCTCCTGGATATCCGCCAGTTGTTCAGGTGCTCCTTTGCTCTCATCCAGGGTTATGCCCGCGGCTGGTGCCAATCTGACCACCGCCTGCTGCGAGAAGTACTGCACCCCGCAGCCGTAGTCACCCGACCACTCGTCAACAGGGGCGGCGGGATTCAGATCAACCGGCACAAAGGCCACCTCGTTGAGCCAGCCGGTGACGTTGCCTTCGGCGTCAACATATCCGCCGGCCTGGCTGGAGCCCATAGCAATCCCCAGCACCGCGTTGTCCTCCAGCGACATTGCCCCGGCCAGGGCGGTTACATCTCCATCGTTGGCCACAGCAATGGGGACCCCAGGCCACTGGGTATCGCGGATATTCAAGAAGATGTCATTGATGCGACTCTCGAACAGGTCTTCGGGAATACTGCGGAACAACGAGGCAACCATCGCCCGATTGTTAATGTAGATACCGGCGGCGCTGACTCCGATGGCATCAACCCGAGGCATATGGGAGGCGGCAGTGTCGAAGGCATCTTTGATCCCATCATAGTGGTATTGTGGATCGGCCTGATTCTTCGGGTCCCAGGGCACCTCTTCGCTATAGACATCCTCCCCCTCAATGACTGCGGCCACCTTGCGATCGCTGGCGCCCAGATCCAGACCTATCCGGCAGCCCTCCAGATGGCGGCCAATCCGCACCGACTGCTCGCGCGGCTTGCCGACAGCGTCGGCATCGGTAATCTCCACAGTAAAGGGTTTCTCGTAGACACCGCCCATAAGGTCGCCGTCGAAGCTGCGAGCGCCATATTCGGAATAGACTTGCTCTATGTGACGACCAATCTCCTCGGGGCCGCCGACGACAACCTTCCCTCCACCTCGGATCCATAGCAGCGTCTTTACCAGGCGCTCTGTATAGGACAGGTTAGCCTCGGCCCGAGCACTGTCGGGTGCGTAGACCTGAGTCTCGTAAACAGAACGCAGTCCCTCTTCGCGCTCCAGGCCAATTATCAGCGGAACTGCCTCGCCCGAGGCTTCTGCAGCCTCGACAAAGGCCCGATTGGTTAGCGCTGCCGGGCGAAATTCCGGGTGCAGCGGAGGGACTACTTTTGGTTCGACTAGATTCAAACCGTTGCTCATAGGTTGTCTCTCCTTTGGTTGTGGGACTGCCGGCTCCGTGTGGTCAGGGCTTTTGGTCTGCCGGGCATTTCGCGCTGCCCCCCCACTGGAAACGCTATTATCTGTGCTGTGCGCAAACCTTTTCCACAAAGTCGGAGAATTCCCTCTTGAAGCGCTGCACCCCGAAACGCAGAGCATTATCACGGCAGGCGTGCTTATCAAGATCCATTTGTTCGAAGCGGTGCACAGCTTGACAGAGCGCCTCCGGCGCTTGGGGAGTGAACAGCAGTCCCGTCTCGCCGTCAACAATGCTATCAAGTACACCGCCAGCCCCGTAGGCAATCACCGGCCGCCCGCAGCTTTGTGCCTCCAGCGGGGCGATGCCAAAATCCTCTTCCTGCGGCATAACAAAGGCCCGGCAGCGGGCCATCCGGTAGCTGATCTCTTCATCTTCTCGCCAGCCCAGTAATTTCACGGTCGGACCGGCTAGCCGTTTGAGTCGTTCATACTCAGGGCCCTGCCCAATTATCACCAGTGGTAGCCTCAACTGATTGAAGGACTCAATCGCCAGGTCTATTCGCTTATACGGATTGAGACTGCTCACGATCAGGAAGTAGTCTTCCTGTTCGCCGACTGGCTGGAAGCGCTCTGTATCCACGGGCGGGTGTATGACGGTTGCTTCGCGCCCGAAGTAGCGGCGAATGCGCTGCTGGACGATCGTCGAGTTTGCCACAAACTCAGTCACCCGACGGGTACCATATTTGTCCCACCGGCGCAGAGCAGGAAGCAGGGCTTTCACGGCGGCATGAACAAGCGGCCCGCCGGGTAGCCCGCGCACGTACTCATCAGTCCAATGCCACAGAAAGCGGGCCGGAGAATGGCAATAGCAGATGTGCAGGGCATCGGGTGGGGTCCGCACGTTCTTGACCCACGCGCTGCTGGAGCTGATTACCAGGTCATATTCGCTCAGGTCCAACCGCTCGACGGCCAGAGGCATCAGCGCGAAGAGCTTGCGGTGCAGGCGCCGGGCACCAGGGATTTTCTGCAGAAAAGAGGTGCGGATATCCCAGTCAGCGGTGGCCGGGCCCATCTTCTCGTGGTTGTGGAGGAGGGTGTAGATTGGGGCATCGGGGTAGAGATCATGAAAGATCGCCAGCACCCGCTCCGCCCCGCGCATCCCCTGCATTAAATAGTCGTGGACAAGTGCAATGCGCATCAGCGAGCTATGCACCTCATGCAGATCCTTGACCGCCTTGCCAGTTGGCAGTATCCGCCCTGGGCAATTGCTGAGATTAGCAGCTAGAGTTTCGGGCCGTTGTCCTGCTGCTCCAGCGCTTCCAGCAGCGCCAGGCGCATTACTTCAATGGGTGCCTCCTGGCCAGTCCACTGCTCGAAGGCGATAGCTCCCTGATGGACCAGCATACCGGTGCCGTCGAGGATGCGGGCACCCGCCTCGCGGGCGGCCTGCAGCAGAACTGTATCCCGTGGATTGTAGGTCAAATCGCAGACCAGTTGACACGGTCGCAGCCATTCCGGCGAGATTACTGGGGCGACGTCGGTGTGTGGGTACATGCCTACAGGCGTCGCATCAATGATGACATCAGCCGAGCTTACAACCCTGGCAACTTCGGGGCTGTCCGGAGCAATAGCTCGCACCGCCTCCAGCCCGCCGGCAGCCCGAACCAGCTTGGCTAACTCAACAGCCCGTTGGGGAGTTCGATCCACGATAACCAGTTCTTCAGGCTGCTCCTGGGCTGCTGCCAGGGCGACAGCGCGACCTGAACCGCCGGCCCCGATCAGCACCACGCAGTTGTCGGTTACCCCCTCCCCGGCTTCTGCCAGGGCGCGGATAAAGCCAGCGCCATCAGTGCTATCACCCCGCAGATGGCCATCGGCGTTGACGATGGTATTGACCACGCCGAGTTGGCGGCTGGTCGGTGATATCTCGTCCAGGTGGCTGACCACTGCCGCCTTGTGGGGGATAGTGACATTAAACCCGCGGAGCCCCAGGGCTTGCATACCGGCAATAGCTGCCGGTACATTGTCGGGAGGCACCGCGAAGGCGACATAGACCCAGTTCAGCCCCAGCGCGCGAAACGCGGCGTTATGCATCGGCGGCGAGAGGCTGTGCTGCACCGGCCAGCCGATGACTCCGACCACCTGGCTGGCGCCGTCAACCTCCACGGAGCTGTCAATGCTCATCGGCGGCCTCCGGTTGCTGGGCTGCTGCTGGCTGCAGCGCCGGCCAGTGGCCCCGGCGCACTAGCCAGCCCCGAATCAGCGCTTCTATCCAGCGGTTTATGCGCGTAATGAAGAATTCGGAATGGCTTAAGGTGTGCACCATTATCGTGTACATTCCCAGTCGGTTGGCACCTAAAATGTCGCTGAGAAGCTGGTCGCCGATCATGGCCGTCTCCGTAGGGCAGGCCCCGATCAACTGAAGTGCTTGCCGGTATCCGCCGCTGAACGGCTTGCGGCCCCAGTCCCAGCGTGCTACTGCGGGGAGGCCCAGTCTTTGGCCAAGCTGTTCTACCCGCTGCGCTGTAATGGTATTGCTCAGCAAACATATGCCGAAACGGTCCTTGGCCTGTTCGATCCACCTGTGGCGCTCGGGCGGTATCTGGTCATCTCGCCAGTTGACCAGAGTGTTATCCACATCAATGAGCAGGGCCTTGATTCCCCGGTCCAGCAAAGCTTGCTGGTCAATGTTCTCCAGACGAGTCGCAACTTGGTCAGGGCAGAAGCTCTCCAGCAATGGTTACCTCTCCGATTGCTCGCGCACCTGGCGGATGGCCGCCAGATGCTCCTGGTAGGTGCGAGAGAAGATATGGCTGCCGTCGCCGCGGGCGACATAGAATAGGTATTCGGTTTGCGCCGGTTTGAGTGCGGCCCGCAGGCAGTCCAGACCGGGGCTTGATATAGGCCCCGGCGGCATACCGGCATAGCGATATGTGTTGTATGGCGAGTCGATTTGCAGGTCAGAATACGTCAGTCGGCGGCGGTGTTTGCCCAGCGCGTATTGCACCGTGGCGTCACACTCCAGGCGCATCCCCCGCTCCAGACGATTCTTCAGCACTCCGGCAACCAAGCCTCGTTCTGGGTCTAATTGAGCTTCTTCTTCTACCAGCGAAGCCAGCGTGACTATCTGGTGGAGGCTGCCCCAGCGCCGCTCTGAGGGCAATGGCTCCCAGAGTTGGGCGTTGAAACGTTTTTCAAACTCGGCGATCATCCGTGCGACGAGTTTCTCCGGCGCGGTACCCAAGGTAAAGCGGTATGTTTCTGGAAATAGATAGCCCTCGGCGCTGCGCACTTCCGCGGGCAGATTCACCTGCAATATATCTGCAACTGCCTGAGCGGTGGCGGCTGTCTGGAACTGCTGCTCGTTAGCCAGGCTCGCTTCTGCCAGCCTCTGAGCAATCTGGGCAAGAGTGAAACCCTCGGGTATGGTCACTGTCGCGGTAGCCTGCCGACCCGCGGCCAGCATTGCGATCAACTGCGGCGTAGACATTGCTGACGAAACTTCATAGGTCCCGCTCTTTAGTTCAGATGCCTGACCCGTCACTATGGCGTGCAGCTTGAAGGCTAACACTGAGCGCAGGCAACCGTGACTTTTCAGTAGGGCAGCGATATCGTTCAGGCTGGCTCCTGGTTTGACGCGAATGATGGATTTCGCTGTGTTCGGACCGGCAGCGGCTGGGCCCAGACTCCATAGGTAGGCCCCGGCACTACCGACGACAATCAGCGCTGCAAGCAATATCAGGACATGTGCGTGCTGGCGCATCGGCCTCCTGGCCCGCTGCTCAATTGGTCTGCTCATCGGCGTGTGCGTCCAGATAGCTCTGCAGAATCAGAGTGGCAGCTACTTTGTCAATCTTCTGGCGGCGCTGGCGGCGCCTGACATTGGCGCTGATCATCGCCTTTTCGGCAAGCGCGGTCGTCAAGCGCTCGTCCCAGGTGATGACCTGAATGTTGGTCTCAGCAGCCAGAGCACGGGCGAACTGGGCGGCCTTCTGAGCAGCCGGGCCAGCCTCGCCGCTCAGGCTAGTCGGCATTCCTAGCACGATTCTTTGGGCTGCGTGCTGATCGGCGAGATTCAGTATGTCAGCTATTATCTCGCAGGCGGGCTGGTCACCGGACAGAGTTGCTAGCGGCAGGGCAATCCGACCGCTCTCGTCACTTACCGCCACGCCGATTCGTTTCTCGCCCAGGTCCAGGCCTATTGTCTTCATCAACTCAAGCCTTCGTGACCTGTTTGCTCTTCAAGATGACGGCGTAGCCCGGCAAAGGCCTCATCAATCTTGCTGGCTTTGCCCCCACCGCGGGCAAAGCTGGGACCGCCGCCGCCACCACCACCTGCAAGGGGCGCGACGATCTGCATAAGATCACCGGCATGGTAGCCCTGATTGGCAGCATCCTTCCCCAGTTTGATTATCAGAGTTGCGCCGTCGTCCTGAGTTCCGGCCAGGCAGATGATGCTGTTTTTCGCTTCAGCGGTGAGTTGATCGGCAACTGTGCCCAGTGTTTCGTCGTCAGCCCCCTCAATCCACGCAGTGATCAGAGTGACAGGGCCGAGACTCACAGCGTTCTCCAGAATGTCGGCGATGCTGGTGGTTGCCTGCATCTGGCGGGCCTGCTGGAGCTGCTTTTCCAACTCAGAGATCTGCTCTTGAAGAGCTGCCAGGCGAGCTGGAAGCTCTTCAGGGGTGATGCTGAGCTGCTGAGTTACCTCGTTGAGCGCTGCTTCCAACTTGTGCGCCCGCTGCAGTGCGGCCTGGCCGACGACGGCCTCGATACGGCGGATGCCGGCGGCCACACTACTTTCGCTGGTTATGCGCAGCGAGCCGATCTGGCCGGTGCGGTCGCAGTGGGTCCCGCCGCACAGTTCGGCGCTGATGTCGCCAATCCGCACAACTCGCACTATCTCGCCGTATTTCTCGCCAAACACCGCGATGATGCCCTCGGCCTTGGCTTCTTTGAGTGGCTTATCTGTACAACTCACCGCCAGGTCGGCCATAATCCAGGCGTTGACCTGGGCTTCGACGTTCTCAAGGACATCTTTGCCCACTGCCTCGTGATGAGTGAAGTCGAAGCGCAGGTGGTCGGGGGCGACCAGCGACCCGGACTGGCGCACGTGGTCGCCCACAAATCTTCGTAGGGCTGCCTGCAACAGGTGGGTGGCGGTGTGATGACGCTGGATGGCGTTACGGCGCTCTTCATCAACGCGGGCTGTAACCTTGTCGTCTTGGCTGATTTCGCCCTCGGTCACTGTGCCTAAGTGCAAAATGCTGTTCGCTTCGGGAACTGTATTACTAACCTGGAATCGGCCGTTGGGCCCCTGGATTACTCCTGTGTCACCGACTTGGCCACCTCGCTCGGCGTAGAACGGGGTCTCGTCCAGGATTATGATGCCTTCCTGATCCGTCTGAAGCGACTTGACGTCCCTTTCCTCATAGTACAAGGCTTCTACCTTGCATTTTTCTGTCTTGGTGCTCTCATATCCCGCGAAGGTGGTTACCCCGCCACCACCAAAAGTTATGGGGCCACCGCTAGCAACCTGTTGAAGACCTACACTCTCGCCCCGCGAGCGCTCGCGCTGCTCCTCCATCGCCTCCTCAAAGCCTCTCTCATCAACAGTCATGTTTTTTTCGGCGGCCAGGTCCCGAACGATGTCAATGGTGAGGCCGTGGGTGTCGTGCAGTCGGAAAGCCTCCTCGCCGGGGATGACAGTCCCCCCGCACTCATTAGTCTGCTCAGCGATCTCTTCGAATAGTCCAATTCCCTCGGCTAGCGTAGATGCAAAGCGTTTTTCTTCACTCTTCACAACCTGTTGCTGGTAATCCAGGCCATCATCAAGCTCAAGGTACGTGGAGGCCATTATCTCGGCCACTGCCGGCAGCGCTTCATGCAAAAAGGGGCCTGTCGCGCCGGCCTGGCGGCCGAAGCGGTAAGCTCGGCGGATGAGACGGCGCAATACATACCCTGGCCCCTCGTTGGTCGGTACTATACCATCGGCCATCAAGAAAGCGGTGGCGCGCAGGTGGTCAGCGATCACCCGCAAGCCGACGTCAGTTGCCTCATCCTGGCCGTAAGTGTAAGGCTCGTCGCGGAATTGGTTAATCTGCTCCAGACTGCGGGAGAGGATATGGAAAAGTTCGTCGGTCTCGGCCGTGAAGCGCTTGTTCTGCATTACCATCGCCAGCCGCTCGAGACCCATGCCGGTATCAATGCCGAGACTGGGCAGCGGGGTCAGCGTGCCGTCTTCGGCTTCGGTGTACATCTGAAAGACCAGATTCCACAGTTCCAGATACCGCTCACAGCGATCACAGCCGACCTCGCAGCCGCCGGGGCATCCGCGCTCTTCGCCCAGGTCTACGAATATCTCGGAGCACGGCCCACAGGGGCCTTCCCAGCGGACCTTGGGCCACCAGTTATCTTCTCGGCCCAGGCGCCGTATCCGACTCATCGGAATACCAATATACTTGTGCCAGATCTGCTCGGCTTCGTCATCCTCCAGATAAACGCTGAACCACAGCCGCTCTAGCGGGAGCTGGAGCACCTCGGTGACGAACTCCCAGGCCAGCTCAATAGCGCCCTGCTTGAAGTAGTCGCCGAATGAGAAGTTACCCAGCATTTCAAAAAAGGTGTGATAGCGGTTTTGGTGGCCGACGAGTTCGATATCGCCGGTACGGGTGATTTTCTGGATACTAACGACCCGGGGGGCAGGTGGCTCTTCTTCGCCACGAAACGCAGCCATATACGGCTGCATGCCGGCGCTGGTAAAGAAGCTGGTGGGATCGTCGTGCAGCACCAGCGGCGCGCTGGGCCGCACCAGATGGTCCTGCCCTTCGAAGAAATCTAGAAATAGCTTTCTCAACTGCTCAGTTGTCATCACAGATCTTGTCCTGTGTGCTTCGTAGGCCTTGCTGATTGTTTACGTATGGGAGTACAGCGGCGCAACGCGGCTGCCAGGAGCATATCAGGCTCGACTTTTTTGTAGTATCTCTTTGAGTTGGTCGGTGGCCCTGTGCTGGAGCCGTGAGACATGCATCTGCGAGATACCCAGCCGCCGGGCGACCTCCTGCTGGGAAAGCTCCCGATAAAAGCGCAACACTAAGATAACTTGCTGCCGGGGGGGCAGTTGC
>JAUVZM010000044.1 GCA_030602615.1 bacterium | reverse complement strand
AAGCATCAGCTATCAATGCGTGTATACAACAGCTACGCCGCCGGCGGCATCTGGAAGCCGGTAAGTCTGCTGGCTAGCTCGCTGGACATCAGTGGCAGTGCGCCAGGAGAAGAACCTGCAAGCGGCCCAGCGACAGGCCCATCCGTTGGCCGGCTGGTCTGTACAGTCACCGAAACACTGGGCTATCTGGGCGCTCAGGGCGGTTGGGCAACTGCCAATGCCATTCACACGATTGACGTTGACGGCACAAATCACCGCCGACTGCGCCAGCTCAAGGGTTACCTGTGGTCGCCGGCCGTTTCGCCGGACGGCAGGCGCATCGCCTTTATCCATTATGCCAACGGCCGCGGCCAGATATACGTGATGAACGGGGATGGAACCGGGGCTATCAACCTCAGCAGCAACCACTTCTGTGACAGATCCCCCGTGTGGTCCCCCGATGGCAGCAAGCTGGCCTTCGTCTCGGAGCGGGACGGAGATTGGGAGATATTCGTGATGAATGCCGACGGCAGCGGGCAGCGTCAGCTTACTCACAATCCCGGCTGGGACGGGTCGCCAGTATGGTCCCCTGATGGGAAACGCATCGCCTTCGAGACCAAGCGGGGTGGGGATATGGATATCTACGTGATGAGTGCCAATGGCCTGGGTCAACGACCCGTCATTCAGCGTCCTGGCGGCGAGCGCGAGCCGGCGTGGTCGCCCAACGGGCGGCGGCTGGCCTGTGTGGGAGCACCCAGGAATGGGAATGACATATTAGTAGCCGATCTAGATAGCGGCGAAGTGCGTCAGATGATGAGGATGTCCTGGATCAGTTGCCTGCGCTGGTCGCCCGACGGTCAGCGACTCGCTGGCGTCTTCCGCGGACCTCCTGAGCGGGACGGCGCCGGGGTATTTGTGATCGACCCCGACACCTCCCCTGGGGAACTATCCTACGGTTCCGATGAACGGGTGCTGGCAATGGCAGAGCCGATCCGGCCCTATTCGAGTGGTGTCCGAGGACGCAGTCCCGAGCCGACGTGGTACTCGGCGGGCGGCGCCTCGCCGCGCTGGGTGGTGAAGACCTTTGGCGGATTGTGCTGGTCACCTGATGGCAGTCGTCTGGCCTTCTCTTCCGATATGGCCGACGATGGCTACTTCCACGTCTATGTTGTTGCCCGCGACGGAGAGAAGCCGGTCAGACTGGAGGATACCGCCAGCGCCTGGTTGCAAGAGGTCTCATGGTCATCGCAGTAGTCTGGCTAACACCGCTAGGACAAGCGCACGGCTCAGAAGCAGTGTACCGCCGAACTCTTGAAAGTGCAGTACAGTTCGGTGCCTGCGTCTATGCCCAGATCATTGAATGACTCGTATGTGACGAGGGCCGTGAGGGTCAACCCGCCGCTGGAGACGCGCACCGCCAGCAGAGGGCCCGAATTCTCCCATTCCTCCACCGTACAGCGGAATTGGTTGCGGGCGCTGGAATCAAAGGGCTGACGGGAGAGCAGAATCTCTTCGGGCTTGACCCACATGTGGGATATGGACTGGTCAGCAAAGACCGCGTGAATCTCCACACCACCGGCACGACACACGCCTTGCCTAACAGAATCCACCGTCATTATGTTTCGCATACCGAGAAATTCGGCAACATCCGCATCGGACGGCGCGCGGAATAGCTCCTCGGGGGTGGCGATCTGGCGAATGCGGCCCCCCAGCATCACCCCGATGCGGTCAGCCAGGTACAGGGCGTCATCAGGGTCATGGGTTACGTGCAAGAAGGTAGTGCCGGTGTGTTGGTGAATGCGCCGCAGCTCGTGGCGCAGTCGCGCGCGCAGGCCGACATCCACAGCCGCGAGGGGCTCGTCCAGCAACAGCATGCGCGGACGCGGGGCCAACGCCCGGGCCAGCGCTACGCGCTGCTGCTCACCACCGGACAGAGCACTGGTATGGCGATTGAGCAAGGCAGCGATGTTCAGCTTCTCAGCTAGAGCGCGAACTCGCCCGACGGATTGCTTCGATTTGACGCCTCGTGCTCGCAGACCATAGGCGATATTCGCGGCGACGGTCAGGTGAGGAAAGAGGGCATAGTCCTGATAGACGACAGCAAAGTCACGGGCCTCTGGGGGACTGGTTGTGATGTCCTGGCCTTCGCAGAGGATCCGGCCGGCATCCGGAGCCATAAACCCGGCGACCATTTCAATAAGAACCGTTTTGCCCACCCCCGAAGGGCCCAGCAGGACGAAGTACTCCCCCTGGTTCAGACGCAGGTTAAGGTCAGCGATGGTGAATAAGCTCAGGCGCTTGCAGAGGGATTCAAGTTCAAGCATTCTGAGCCTCCCGAGTTGGGCGGCGGGCGAGGAAGCGCACGACCACAAAGATCGCCACGCAGATGATAATCAGCAAGACCGCCACTGACCGGGCATGGGCCAGGCCATAGTCGTTGAAGCGCTGAAATACCATCACCGGCGTGGTCATCGGATGGTAGGCAATGATGATCACCGCTCCGAACTCGCTGATGCCCCGCGCCCACATCAGCACCATTCCCGAGAGGATGTCCCGCCAGGCCATGGGCAGGGATATAGTAAAGAACACCCGCCACGAGGAGGCGCCCAGGCTGCGAGCCGCCTTTTCCAGCCTTTCGGGCACAGCCAGGAATCCCGCGCGCGCGGCGTTAATCAAGAAAGGCACTGATACAAACGCCATTGCCACCGCAATGCCCGCGGCGCTGCCCATTAGCCCGCCCGTCACCGACCCGAGCAACGAGCGCCGGCCAATGACGGTTAGCAAGGCGATGCCGGCGGCAGAGTGCGGGATGATTATTGGCAAGTCTATGATCGCCAGTAGTGCGGTCTTACCGTAAAACTTCTTTCTGGCCAGTACGTATGACAGGGGAACGCCGGCAAGGGTACAGATAAGCGTTGCGGCCAGGGCGGCGGCGAGTGTCAGGCGGATGGATTGGGTTACCTCTGCGTCGGCCGCGGCCTGGGAAAGCTCGCCGAATGACGATGACAGTACCAATGCCAGCAACGGCGCGACGATCAAAAGCAGCACACAAGACCCCAGAACCGCGAAAATCAGGGCGAACCAGGAGATCCGGTAACTACGCGCCTCGCCCAGCACGTTGCTCATAGTGCACCTGCCTGCGTGCACAACGACTGCAGTCTGCTCGGTACTTGGTCGTATTGCACGGTCTGCGCCGGCACGATAGGCTCCTGGCCACACTTGCTCATAATAGCCTGTCCCTCCACCGATAGTAGTAGGGCCACATAGGCCTCAGCCAACTTCTGGTTCTGGGCACTATTGGGAATCGTCACCGAATAGACAATGGGGCCACCGGTGCGGGTAATGAACTCGCCCGGTCGCTGGCCGGTCACCGCGACCGTGGTGCTGCTGTACAGATCAGCCAGCGCCCGGGAGCGCAGGTTTATTTCGTCGGGCAGCCGCAGGATATTCAATCCGTGCTGCTGGCCGACAGAGCGATATATAAACAGATAATCAATCTCACCAGCTTCCAGCAGGGCCAGCAGGTCGGTCTCCTTGGGGCGGATATACCTGTCGCCATGCTTCTGCGTCAGGCCTGTGGCCAGACCAGGTACGCCGTACTGCTTCTCCGCAAGCTGGAAGACCATTGCGGCGCGGTAGCCACACGGATCGCTATTCGGGTCGGAGCGACCGAATATGACATCATCGTCCAGCAGAATCTCGTACCAGTTGCTGGGGCTAATCTCGTCGGCTCTATTGCTCTTGCCGGTGTAGACTATAACCATTTCGTTGGTGGCGAAACGGATGTTGAAATCAACGTGCTCGGGCAAAAGTAGATTCTCAACAACCTTGTAATCTGCGGAGCCGAACACGTCGCAGCTTCGACCAAGGTCACTTATCTTGCGCGCGCAGTCGCGGCTGCCCGCGGCCTCAGGCTTGACCGTAACCCCGAGGTGGCGCTGCTCGAAGAGAGCGGACACTTCTCGAAAAGGAACCGATAGACTGCCGGCGTGGAAGATCGTCAACTCCGTTGACACTGCCGCCTGCTTGTCAACCGTGGTTCTCTGACAGCTGGCCATCAGCACCAGCCCGGCCATCGCCGCCAAGCCACCACACGCAACCAACAAGACTCTCGTTCGACGCCATTGGGAATTGGTCCAATTCACTCGGGAAGCCCTTGGATTCTCTCGGGATGGGTGTAAGCGGTGGCACGATCGTCGCGGACAAAGCCACAGAGCGTGATGTTGCTGCGCTGCGCCGCATCAATGGCCAGCGACGAGGGCGCGGAGACCGCGGCGATCAGTTCCAGCCCCGCCCGAGCGGACTTAGCGACCAGCTCGAAACTGACGCGCCCTGACAAAACAACCCCGCAGCCAGCCGTGGGTATTCCCGCCAACAGACACTTGCCGATGGCCTTGTCCAGCGCGTTGTGGCGACCAATGTCTTCGCTGAATGAGATTATCTCGCCCTCGCCTGAGAATATAGCCGCCGCGTGCGTGCCGCCGGTCTGAGAGAAAAGGCGCTGTTGCGCCCGCATATCATCTACTGTGCTCAGCAGCAAGGGGGCTGTCACGCTCAACGATTGTCCGACGGCAGACGTCTCGGACAGGAACCTGTCCACGGCCTCCCGGCTGCCGCACATGCCGCAGGAACTAGTCACAATTAAGCTACGCTCCGGGCCCTGCGCCCGTGCAGGGTCGACCACTGCCATGCGGATAACACCGGGAGTGTCCTCACAATAATAGAGCACATTGATGTCGTCTATACGGGAAATAATGCCCTCTGAGAAGGCGAACCCAACGGCGAGGGCTCTCGTGTCGTAAGGAGTGCACAGCAGCGTGTAGCTGCCGACGTCCTCAATGTCCAGGACAAGGATGTCTTCTACCACCACGTAGTCCTGTGCCAGCACCGGAGGCGCCCCGTCAGCCTGGAACCGCAGCGGTTGAACTGCGCGCGTAGCTTCCTGCGGGAGTACCTCCGGATTTACAAGATTGCTGTCAGACACTGCTTCTCTCCTGGAATCAATGTATATCCAATCCGTGCACCATTAGGATGAGGTGTTCCATAGTAAGCAGGATTTCCCCCATGTACTCCTCGACTGCCCTGACGCTGCCCGGGAGCGTATATATCAAAGTCCGGCCGCAAACTCCGGCTACCCCTCGCGCCAGCAGGGCGTTGGGATTCTGGGCACCGAATTTGACGCGTATCGCCTCCATTATGCCCGGGATGAGCTTGTCGCAGATGCCGACTACCGTCTCGGGGGTGACGTCCTTGAGCCCCACCCCGGTGCCGCCTGTGGTGATGATGACGTCCACACCCTTATCCACAGCCTCAACCAATTCGGCCCGGAGTCTGTCAGCATCATCGGGCAGAACGGCTTGCTCTATGTGCGGATGCCAACGCTTGTCCTCCAGGAATGCTTCCAGCAATTCCCTGACCCGGGGCCCGCTGCGGTCCGCGTACTCGCCAGCAAAGGCCCGGTCGCTCAGCGTGATGATCCGGAACTTAAGTAGTCGCGGCAGATATTTGACAGAATCGCCCGGCTGAATAGTGCCGCCCTGCACGACGCGGCAAAACAGCCCCTCCGTCGGCATAATGCAGGTTCCCACCTGCCGGTATATCGCACAGGTATCTCCATGACACTCTTTGCCGATTTGAGTGACCTCCAGTTCTACCTCGCCGATCTCAAGACGGTCCAGAACAGCGACGGTGGTCAGGTCAATACCGCAAAGAGCGATGTTTTCTCCGAAGTCGCCCGGAGACAATTGAATTGCCATCTCGGCGGCAAAGCGGTCAATGCTATCCTGGCTGAGCAGGCTAACCTGGCGGTGCCAGGCACCGGCATGGGCGTCGCCGATGATACCCCGCTCATCCAAGTGAATCTCGGGCACGGGGTGCTTGACCGTGCCTTTTTCAGCCGAGATATTTACCGAGACGACCTTAGCGTTTTCTGACATCGCACTCATCTTGATGACACCAGTAGCACGGGACAGACGTCTCTGTGAAACTTTGGCTCCGACATCAACCATCCTGGCCTACCCTGGTTATCTACGTGAGACAGATTGTTCATACTACCCTCCGATGCCACACATCCAGTTGTGGGTACAGGGCCCGCCGGCAGCGGGCTTCTGTTGGATGGCCCGCTCCAGAGACTGGGCAGCTCCCAGCTCTCGCACGCTGAAGGCAAGGTCGGAAAACAGGCACGGCCTTATCATACCGTCGCTGGACAGACGCACCCGGTTGCACCGGGGACAGTCCCCGCCGCGGCCGCCCTCAACCACAGAGAATTTACCTGTGGCGAAGTCCATCATATGAATAAAGCGTACTTTCAAGCTATCCTCCCTGCCGAACTGGGCCACAGCGCGAGCGTCCGGCTCGGCGGATGACTCGGTGACCACACAGTTGAGTTTTATGGGAACCAGTCCAGCTTCACGGGCAGCTTCGATCCCCGCCAGCACTCGTTGGAGGTCACTACCTCCGGTGATTTCTGCGTAGCGCTGCGGGTCCATACTGTCCAGGCTAATGTTGACCCGGTGCAATCCGGCGGCGGCCAGCGCGTCGGCATGGTCGCCGAGCAATATACCATTGGTGCTCATGGCCAGGTCCTCAATGCCCTCGATCTTCGCCAGCATCGCCACCAACTGCTCAATATCGCGACGCACCAGCGGCTCGCCGCCGGTGAGCCGGACCTTGGTGAAACCCATGCCAACCGCGGTCCGCGCTACTTCCACGATCTCCTCGAACGACAGAATCTCTTCGTGGCGAAGCAATCTGGCAAGCCCGTCGGGTATACAGTACCGGCAGCGCAGATTGCACCGGTCCGTAACCGATATTCTCAGATAGTTGACTGAGCGCCCGAAGGAGTCAATCATCGGGTGACTCCTCCTGCAGGCAGGCCGCAAACCGGGCGTCAGCAAAGGCAGCTACCTCGCGGTTGAGGCGGCGGAACACCTCAAGCAGGTGCCGCCCACCAGCCGCAAGTGCTGAACGCCCGCCGCCAATACCGCCCGTCTGTCGCAGGATCAGCTCTTTGCCCAGGTGCTTCTCGGCTCTCTTAATCATGTCCCACGCGTGGCGATAGCTAATATGCGCGGCCCGCGCTGCTTCGCGCAAAGTGCCCGTACGTGCCACACCCTCCAGGAGCTGCGCCAGCCCAGAACCGAACGTGTGCATACCATCCACCTCCAGCCATACCTTGGTACGGGCCACTAGCTCCGAGTCGCCCAGATAGCGCTTCTGCTCGGCCAACACCTCGCAGACGGCTTCGCGCAGGCCCCTATCGGCCAATTTACGCCGTAGCACACGCCGCCACTGGTGGACCGAGGCGCTTGCACCGACCCGTAAGTGCGCTGCTGAGCGCAGCAGATCAACATCACTGCGCACATCGGTCTGGCGACGAATGCCGTCCACGAAGATGATGATGTCACCCTCGCCCCGCCGCGCCCACCCATTGCATTCAACCACAATGTGCTCGTAGGTCCCAGCGCATTGCTCGATGAATGCAGCCAGGTCCTCCTCGGTGTTGAAGAAGTTGGCAGGTTTGCCCGCCTGGCGCTGACCGTGACCGCACTTGGCATAGACCGAGTCGGGCAGCACCTCACACAGCCGCTGGGCCAGATGAGTCTTGCCTACGCCGCGTCCTGTGCCACAAATCACCCACAGCATCACTTGAAGCACCCCAGGCCGCAATTGCGCACTTTAATGTTTAGAAAGTCTAACAGCTTCCCCATTTGCCTCGTCCGTATGCCTATCTTCGCCGCCATGCCCCGGGCCGTCTCACAGGCAATAAACCCACCTACGTATAGCGTGCGCAACCCGCAGCGGCGCCGCTCATCAGCCGCCATAACTTGCACGGTGCAGTCGTCACCAGTTGGGACAACGCCGACACGAATGCCCTCTGCCTCGACGAACTCGCCAAGCGCCGTCAGGATGGTTTCCGGAACGCCTAATGTACCTGTCACTGAATTCCCTCGGTTGCCATTTCACCGGCAGCGTTATGCACAGTTGTGCATAACGGTTCTCTAAAAAATCGCCCCCTGGTCATTGCAATGCGTATTGCTCGGTCGGCAATGTACCCAGCTCGGGGACGCCCTGTCTCGAGATAGATCTGCATTACCTGTCAGAAGTCAAAAACCGTGTCAAGCTCGTCATGCGGGACGTCGAAGACGGTGCCATGCGACGGCAGCGGTTCCTCCTCAAAGAAATCCGGGAGACGATCGTCGGCTGCCGTGAAGCCTGCCCGCGTGTTGAAGTCCCGCTCTTGGCGCAGTATCTCCTTGCCCAACTCCGTGTACCAATCCTCATCAACATTCGTGCCGAAATGGGCATTGGTCATCGCCAAGACCGTGTCCAGCGCTTCCGGCACATCAAGCATGCAGAAGGCCACAAACAGGCACAGACCAGTCCCATCCAGGGCGGTGGTGGCGATCTGTAGTGCCCGCGAGAGCTCTACTTGCCCGTCAGGCTTCAGGGGGTCTACATTCCCGCCCACCCCCAGGATGTTCTGGGCGATGGCATAGCCCGCGGTGTGGTCTGCTCCCATGGTTGAGGTGGCGTAGGTTACGCCAATGCCTTTGGCAGCCCGGGGGTCGTAAGCAGGCAGGGCCTGCCCCTTGACGACCGGCACCCGTCGCACCCCAAAAGCCTGCCCAGTAACCTTGGCCCCGCTGCCTAGAATACGCCCCAGCGGCGTGCCGTCCCTGACCTCCTCCAGTAGCCGGATGGCCCCCTCGGCATCACCGAACTCGATTAGCCCAGCTTCCATGGCCACAGCAATGGTGGCACCCATCTCAATGGTGTCAATGCCGATTTCGTCATCCAGACGGTCCATTCGGGCAATCGCATCCAGATCCCCTATGTCGCAATCAGCCCCGTGGGCCCATATGGTCTCGTACTCCGGCCCCTTGGTGACAAATTCCCCATTTTCGTCCACCCACAGTCTCGAGCAAGCGATGGTGCAGCCTTGGTGACAAGCATGCCCGACTTTGCCACCTCGGGCGATGATGGTTTCCCTCTGGGTCTCACCACTGATGCTATCAGTAAGCTCAAACTGTCCTTCCTGGAAGTTACGCGTGGGATAGAGGCCCGCGTCGTTAATGATCTTGGCCAAGAGATTTGTACCCCAGGTGGGTAGATTGGTGCCGGTGACCACGTGCTCGCTGAGCAATTCAGCGAACCGCCTGGCTGCTTTGTTGAAGGCCTCGCGATCAACAGATTCGGGCCGCTGGCCGCCTTCCTTCTCTATCACGATGGCCTTCAGGCCTTTGGCCCCCATAACTGCCCCCAGGCCGCCCCGTCCGGCATGCCGGGTGGGCCGTCCCTCCTCGTCCGTAACTGCAATGTTTGCTCCTAAAAGGCGCATTTCCCCGGCTGGGCCAATGGTTATGCAGGAGATGTCCTCGCCGAATTCAGCCCGCAACCTGTCGGTGGTATCGTAGTTGCCCAGCCCCTTCAACTCGTTGTCCACCACCAGTTCGGCGCCGTCGGCGGTTACGTGCAGCACCCGAAGATTGTCATCCTGCGGCAGGCCCTCGACAACAATTCCGGCAATGCCCAGGCGCGACAACGCAATGCCGGCGTTGCCCCCCACATTGGACTCCTTGATCCCACCAGTGAGAGGGCTCTTTGCCCCCACTGACAGCCGTCCGCCGCACGGAGCGCCCGTGCCCGCCAGCCATCCGGGAGCCACAACCAGCTTGTTATGCGCAGAGAGAGGATGACAGGTCGCGGAGACTTCAGAAGCGACGATGGAGGAGGTCAAGTGTCGGCCTCCGGTCGGCTCCTTCTCCGACGGCAATACCTGCTCTTTGACCGATAGCTCTCCCATGTTCACTCGCAGAAGCTTTCTCATTGTAAGTCCTCCTTGGCCAGAATTGTGACCGCTCCCTAATTTGCCAGGCTCGGATAGTCCTTCTAAGCCGAGAGTTCTATATGGGCCATCGCCCGGTATTACCGGCACATTACCCTGGCCTGCCCCAATATTGGGATCAGGCAGGTCATGCTTTGCGGCCAACGGCTATCCAGTTGTATCCGGCGGATTCCGACAATGTTGTCATGTCCGGCAGCACTGGGCTCCTCACAATGTCGTAGCCGCAAGCCGTGGCGGGCAACGGGTCAACGCCATATAGTCTGTCCACACCCAGTTGGTCCTGCCCAGGGTATTGCCCATCGTGGTAGATTTCTATGCTTTCGAAACCTGCACCTTCCAACAGTTCGCGCATCCGTGTCTTTTCTCTGAAGTTGAGACCCCAGCCTTGTAAGGGGCTTTCGCGAGTGCCAATGTGTTGCATCAGAAAACTGCAGAGCGCATCTCGCGACCTCATATTGTGATTGGAAGATGACACTACGAGTGTCCCGCCCTCGTGGAGCTGTTTGTGTGCTTGCGTCAACAAAATCCGGGTAGCGTCGTCGGTTAGCCCACAGATGATGCCAATTTGCACAATCAGGTGCGCGCGTTGGGAGCTTTTCGTCATGTTCTCGACCTTATACTCGAGCACGCCGCTGTCTATTTCTCGCCGCTGCATCAGATGCTCAGAAATGGCCTTGCCCAGTTCAATTGCCTCTTCATTCACATCATAGTTCCACACCGTGCGGACCATCTGCCCTGTGTGCTTCACAGCATTGATCGTATCGAGCCCAACGCCGGACCCCAGGTTTTTGGCGACAATTGGCTCCCGAAATCTGTTGTAGAGCTGTTCGATTATTCGCGGGAGTATCGCGTAAGACAGTGCCATGTGCCTTCGCCGTAACGAATCACACATGTCCCGGCGGAGAATAGCGCTGTCCACTTCGATGTTATGATGCTTGACCTTCTCGCAGAAGTCAAAGCATTGCGTATAGACGAGAAACGGAAAACTGTAGCCTGAGTGATCTTTCTGCACCTCATTCATCACAACACTCTGGTCTACGAGTCTCTGCTGAGCCGCTCCTACCATATCGCTATCATTTGAGCACAGGTCCCCTAGCCTGACCCCAGCAATCTGTTCAAAAGCGACGAATTCAGGCGATTCCAGATAATGCTGGGGGCTTTGCTCAAACCAAGATCTGTCCAGTTCAGCAAACCACCCGGAGCGCTCAGCAGTTTGGACGGGTTTTCCGTGTAGATTCTTAGCTCGTATCATATTCTTTGCTGCACATATCAATGGCGGCTAGGCCGATTACACGCCTATCCTGAATAGGCCCTCTTGTACAGTTCGATGATCTCTTCTTTCGTGGCCTGACGCGGATTGTTGCCTGGGCTGCCGCTGTCAATGGCATCTTCGGCCATCTGCGGAGCTAACCGATAAAACTCCTCTTCGTCCTGGATCAGCTCACGCAATGGCGGTATATTGACACCGCTGACCAGCCTGCGCACGGCCTCGACGGCCAACTCTGCGGCTTGTAGGTCCGTTAGCCCATCGGTGTTCTCGCCCAGAGCCTGGGCGATGTCTGCATATCGCCGCGCATTACCGGTCAGGCTGAATTCCATGACGACGATCAGAAGCACGGCGTTGGAGACACCATGAGCCAGGTGGAAATACGCGCCAATGGGCCGCGACATCCCGTGCACCAGGGCCACCGACGAGTTGCTGAAGGCAATACCGGCCTGAAGCGCCCCCAACATCGTCTTCTCCCTGGCGTCCAGATCCTCCCCATTGGCCCAGGCATGCCGCAGGTTGCCGCTGATCAGCTCGATCGCCGAGAGAGCGAAAATATCGCTCATAGGTTGCGCCTTGACCGACACGTATGCCTCAATCGCGTGGACCAGCGCATCAATCCCCGTTGCCGCCGTAACCCCCGGCGGCGAGGAAACCGTCAAGAGCGGATCCACAATGGCTATATCCGGCATAACAAAGGGGCTGCCGATGAGCATCTTAACATCGGTGGCTGCATTGGTGATGATCGTGTAGACCGTCGCCTCGCTTCCCGTCCCCGCCGTGGTCGGAAGCGCCACCAGCGGCGCGCCCTTCTCTGTGATCTTGCCAATGCCCTTGTAATCACTGATTGACCCCTCATTGGTGGTCATAACGGCGATAGCCTTGGCCGTATCAATCGGGCTGCCCCCTCCCACAGCCAACACAAAGTCACACCCGTCCTCCCGATACATCTCAAGCCCTGCTTCGACGAACTCTATCACCGGCTCAGTGGCTACGCCATCGTAGATCGAGCATGCAATGTCGCTCTGCGACAGCGCTTGCTCGACTTGCGGCACAATACCCGAGCTGCGTATCGTCTCGTCAGTGACGATCAAGGCTTTCTGCAGTCCTCTTTTGCTGCACTGTTCTCCCACTTGCTGTGAGGCTTCCGAACCGGTAAGGATCACCGAGGGAACACTAAACTCTCTCACTGCGAGCATAATACGAACCTCCTTCGACGTGATGCGACTCGGGCCTCGCCCGCCCTTGCCCTCATTTCCAGCTCCGGGCCCAACCGTCTTCGGCTGAAAGCTACGACTACGAAGCCTGGAGCTCCGCCAATTCCCCTTGCCGCTGCATGTTCTCGTCGGCTAGCTGCTGGAATAGGCGCACGATTTCCTGGATAGGCATCTTGGCTGCTGCGTCCCGATAAAACAGACTCGTCATCTCCTCCAAAGCTAAGGCTTGCTGCAGTCGCTGGCCTGTGTCCGCGTCGGCTGTCAGGTCCATTTGGTAGGAGCTGCTGTCCAGGCCCTCAATGGACTCCAGGATCATCTCCGCTACTCCCTCTCGCCGGGCCCGCTCAAGCCGATTCAGTCGCTTACCAGACCCCCGGGCCATTTCCTGGAACAAGTCTGCCAGAACGCCCTGGACAGCGGCTTCGTAGAACGCCGCCGCCTGGCTCTCAAGTTCCATCGCGAAGCGCAATATAGCACCGAAAGTACCCAGTTGCATAGATATCTCCTGTTGCCGTCAATGGAATTAGAACCAGCGACTGATGATCACCTTCCGCTCGGTGAAAAACGAAATAGCATCCCGGCCCTGACCATGAAGATCTCCAAAGAAGGAATCCTTCATGCCCGAGAAGGGAAAGGTGGCAATGGGCGCGGCAATACCAATGTTGACGCCGATGTTGCCACAGTCCACCTGATACTTGAACTGTCGGGCGCTCTTACCGCTGGCGGTGAATATCGAAGCGGCGTTGCCGTAGGGCAGGTCGTGGATGATGGATATCGCCTCATCCAAGTCAGCCACCGGGATGATCCCCAACACCGGGCCGAAGATTTCTTCACGAGCTATGACCATCTCGGCGCTCACCTTGTCGAAGATGGTCGGGCCAATGAAATAGCCATCCGGGCAGCTTTCGACTTGAATCCCCCGGCCATCCAGGATTAGCTCCGCACCCTGTTCCAACCCTTTCTCGATGTAACCGACAATGCGCTCCAGCGACCGCCGGGAGACTACCGGGCCCATCTGAACCGTCTCATCCAAACCATCACCGACTTTGATACGGGAGGCCGCTTCGACCAACTGGGCCTTGAGTGGCTCGTAGACCTCGCCCACCGCCAACACCAGGGCTCCGGCAAGGCAGCGTTGTCCGGCCGTTCCGAAAGCGGAGGTGAGAATGTTAGGCACGGTGCGGTCCAGCATCGTATCGGACATCACCACCAGGCAGTTCTTAGCTCCGGCCTGGCATTGGGCCCGCTTTCCGTGGGCTGCGGCCGTGGCATAAATGTGCTTTCCAACTGGGGTCGAGCCGACGAAGGAAACCCCCACCATGTCCGGGTGAGTCAGCAGCGTGTCCACGGCCCTTCTGTCGCCATTAACCAGGTTGACCACGCCCGCAGGGAAATCCACCTCATCCAACAGCTCGAACAGGCGATTCTGGCTGAGCGGGCACAGCTCTGAGGGCTTGACAATGTAGGTGTTCCCGCAGGCCACAGCATACGGCAGGAACCAGAAAGGGACCATGGAAGGGAAGTTAAAAGGGGCTATGCAGCAGAACACCCCCGCCGGCTGCACCACACACTCCTCGTCAATTCCCACGGCGATGTCCTCGGCGTTGTACCCCATCATCAGGGAGGGGATACCGGCAGCCGCTTCAACGTTTTCGATGGCCCGGCGCACCTCGCCCCGGGCTTCGTCTATGATCTTGCCGTGCTCCTTGACGATGATCTGCGCTAGATCCTCAAAGTGCTCCTCCATCAGCGCTTTGAGGCGGAACATATAGCGGGCGCGGACCAACGGCGGCGTCTCCCGCCATTCTTGGAACGTTTCCTTCGCCACTGTCACTGCCTGGTTGGCCTCTTCGTCCGTCGAGAGAGGTACCTGGGCGATCACTGCAGCGGACGCCGGGTTATGAATCTCCAGATTCTCGTCTGACTGCGACGCTAGCCACTGACCTCCGACGTAGTTCTTAATGGTGCCGTATTCCAACATTCGCGCCACTTCCTTCTTCGCTCGAGATATCCGGTACAAGACCTCGCTAAGTACAGTATTCTCTATTGCCTACATGAATTCCTCCTGGTGCCGACTCTTTGCTATCAAGAATTACAAATTTGCACCATTTTGATAGGCAGGTCAACTGCGCTGAGGCAAGGAAATACCTACAGCAAATGCCACTAGCACAGTCTCCCTGCCAGGCCGAATCGATTGCCATATGCGCTGAGGGATAGGTGGCATAGATTGACGCCAGGCTCGCGAAATGATTCTTGGAGGTAATAACTATGCAGAAACATCGCTGGCCGCTGGGTATCAACACTTGTGGTGATCTGACGGTTGAGGCGCTGGATATCATCGCCGAGTCCGGCTTTGATTACGTCTACATTGACCACCTCAAATGGGATGACCCTGAGGCCGACACCGGTGCACAGGCCCTGGCCGCTCGCCCGGAGATTAAGCCTCACAGCGTACACCTGCCCACTTACCAGCCTCCCGAGGCACAGGGCTCAGCCGAACAGCTTGTCGATCATTACTCGCAGCACCTCAAGCTGGCCAGCACTTGTGGTGTGAAGAATGCGACACTCCACTGCGGTAACCCTGCGCAGAGCCCAGAGCAGGAGTTTCGAGGAGGAGAGTGGGGTTCGTGGGGTTCGTATGAATCTATCTGTCGGTGCTTGCGCGAGATCGCCGCTACTGCCAATCAATTCGGGATTGCTATCAACGTTGAAAACCTCGTGCCCGACGCCGATGGGGCAGTGACCTGGTGTTTTCCCGAAGAACTGGTTCAGTTAGTTGACGATGTCGGCGTGCCCAATATGGGAGCGTGTATGGATACCGGCCACTGCACAATCGCCGGTGGCGATCCCGCCCAGTTCATCCGGGCATTCGGCTCCCACCTCAATGAAACACATTTCGAAGACAATTATGCGCCCCGCTTCGCCACCCAGCCACCGGTGCAAGCGGACCTGCATCGCCCACCCGGCATTGGGCTTATCGACTGGCCCAGCGTGATGGACGCCCTGGTCGAGATAGACTACACTGGGCCGGTGACATTTGAACTAGGGCTGGGCGGGGATACTGATAGCCTGCGCACCCACGCCGAGACCGCCTACCGCAACTGGCGGCGGATGGAGGAAGCCTGGCATATGATGCAAGCACGGGTGTGAATGGCTCCACGGTCAGCGAAGACTCAGACCACTTGATCGTTATCCAGCCTGAAGAGGAAGCAAATGAATCAGCCGATTCGTATGGTCAGTATGGACTTCGATGGGACATTGATTGGGCATCGCAACGGCGGCGTCTACGTGCCCCCCGAGACATATGAGATGCTCGTGGCGCTGATTGATAGCGCAGTGGAGGTCGGCATTGTGACCGGCCGCGGCTCCTGGGCTACGCACAAGCTCCTGGAGCAGGCGGGAATAGCCTGGAGCCAGCCCTTCCCCACCTTTATCTGCCCGCGTGAGACCTTCCTGTATTGGATTACCGACGGTCAGCGCCAGCCCGACGAGGCTTGGAATTGGGCCAGAAGCGGAGAGCTGGCTGAGCTGGTCGGCTGGATTACGCCTCGCCAGTACGAATGGCACAGAGCAATTGAGGTAACAGGACTGGAGATAGCCCACTGGATACTGTGGGGAGATTACGGGCTGGAGATAGGCATGAACAGCCCTGAGGATGCCGAGCAAGTCCGACAGATGCTGACTGAGTGGGTCCAGGATATGCCCCTGGCGCGAGCACATCGCAACTACGCGCTGGCTCACGTGGTGCTCGCCACCGGCGGCAAGGGCAACACGCTGCTGTATGCGGCCAGCCAAAGGGGCCTGGCTCCGGGGCAGGTTCTGGCCATCGGCGATAGCCTCAATGACCTGACTATGCTTAATGGCAAGCTGGGTATGCACAGCGGAGCGGTCGGCAACGCTGATCCCACGGTCAAACAGGCAGTCGAAGCTGCGGGGGGTATGATAGCAACCCAGCCAGCCGGCGCCGGCGTGGCAGAAATCCTGCGCCACTACCAACAGGAGGGTTTGCTCAATTGACGCAGAGGCGAAGAAGCCTGGCAGAATATCACAACGGATAGGTGTTGCCAGAGCTGCACCGCACAACAACATATAAGGAGAATTGCTGTGCCGAAGATCGCCCTGATTGGCGCGGGGTCAGTGGGTTTCACCCGCAAGTCATTCACCGACATACTAAGCTTTGAGGCGTTGATCCGCTGACCGCGGCGCTGCTTACTCCCAAAGAGATTCGCGCCATGTTCGACGAACTGTTTGAGACCAACCGCCAGTGGATGCCGCAGTTCTGACCTGAGCAACTTCTGCACCCAATCCGAGGGTAAAGCTAGCGGGGCGGCTCGCCTTTTATATCCAGTACCGGCAAGCCGTCCACTGCGTCTAAGCCGCTGACTATGAGACGATTCTCCTGTCGTTCAATCAGCTTCACCCGTGTCATTCCGATGGGATTGGGCCGCATCGGATTGGCTCTACTCCTATTTCACTCATAACCGATTTCTCACTGAGAGGCTCGATTGATCTGATTTGCCCTATACTAGCAACATTCAATGCAGCAGTCAACCGATAGACCCTAACAGCTCGGCAGGAGGATTGCTCGAGCCAGCAGGGAACGTTTTAGTACCTTAGCAAGCTAATCGAGTGTACCAGGAGAGAAGCGATATGGCAATAAGCGCGCGTATACTGACTCCCATAGAACTTCCTGACGAAGTTGAGATAGAGATTGAAGATACGATCAAAGCCACTACCGTGGTGCGCAGCGTAGATTTCCACAAATGTCTCCATGAACTGGGTGAACTGGGGGCTGTAGACCTGGAGGATGTTGAACCCGCTGAGCTAATTACACTGGCCTGTGCTCTGGCCAAGCACCGGGCCATTGACGACTACCTGGTCTCCATAGGCGTGGATCCACATGCACATCTAACCGACAGTGAATTGCCATCCCCCGACTAGCCAGAGGTAGCAGCGCATGAGTGAGGCACCGCGCGAAAGGCAATCGAAAGATCCGCTGCGCATACTGCTGGCCCGGCGTAGTTCGATGGGCGATATCGTGCTGACGATGCCGACACTGGTGGCGCTGCGCCGGGGCTTTCCCGGTGCGTATATCGCGTGGATGGTTGACAACCGCTTCCGCGAAATCATTGAGGGCCACAACTGCCTCGATGAGGTGATCCCGGTACCCCGATACCCAGGCCACGCCCCCATACGCTTCCTGCGCGAGACTATCCGGAGTGTGCAAGTGCTGCGTGGGCGCAAGTTCGACATGACCGTAGACACTCACGGGCTGCTAAAAAGCTCTGCCTTCTGCTTGCTTTCCGGAGCGCCGCGACGCATCGGCTTTGGCGATGAACGTCGCGAGCTTAACTTGCTGTGTGCGAACGAGCGGGCACCAGGGAATTCGGACATTCACGCGGTAGACCGCTACTTGATGATGGCTGAATACCTGAACTGCCCTACTGAGCCGATAGAGTTTCACCTGCCGATAGCTGAAGCGAGTCAGAACTGGGTTGATCGATTCATTGAGGAAAACAAGTTGACAGGCGTCCGACCACTGGTGGGACTCAACCTGGGCGCCAGCCGCCCCCACAAGTGTTGGCCGCCCCATTATCTTGCCCAGTTGGCAGAAATGCTCTATAAGGAAGACGGGGTAGTCTCGGTATTGATAGGTAGCCCCGAGGAGCGCCCGCTATCGGAGACAGTCCAGCAGCAGGTGACCGTCCCCGTGATTGACGCGGTAGGGCACACCACGATAGCACAACTGCTCGCGCTCATCGCGCGGTGTGATGTGGTGGTCTCCGCCGACAGCGGACCGATGCACGTAGCCGTGGCCGCCGGCACCCCGGTAGTGGCCCTGATCGGCCCGACTTTGCCCCATCTGACCGGCCCATACGGAGATAACAACATCGTGCTGTGGTCTCAACCCGAATGCGCTTGCCGGAACAAAGCAGGATGCAGCGACTACCACTGCATGCGCGAAATTACCGTCGCCAGCGCCCAGGAAGCTGTCCGCCAACTCTTGCAGGCAAATGCATAGAGACTGTTGCAAAGCCTACTTTTGTATTGTCTCTGCGTCGTTGATGATTGGCGGCGGTATCGTAGTCTTTGCTCTTTGCGGTTCGCCAAGCTCACCGCCCTGAGCACGGCGAAGGGCGAAATCGGCATAAAGTGGAGTGATCGGGAGCTCGCTCTTCGGGGCTCAGGCTAGCAAGCTATTTGCAGACCAGATGCAGATTAATCTGCATGTTGGCGACTATTCTAGCACAACATGCGCTTGAGTTGAAATCCACCCTCTGCTATAAGGTATTGGTAGGCTTTGCAACAGTCTTCCTACTATTCACTATAACGCTCCGCTACTTGCTTGAAGGCATCCCAAACAGCCGCATTATTGAATATACAGTAAGATTCTCTCACGACCAGATACTCGGCGTCATGCTCATGGGCCAGTCGAGCAGTGTCTGTAGTGAAGACCGGATTAGACGGCGTGCACCATATCTCTACGGCAAACTGGCACGGGCCGAGGATGTGAGACTTGGCGTCGGGGATAATTGTCTTGAACTCTTCGAGCGATGAGAAGGTATTGTGCGGGGCACACAGCACGTCGATCAGGCCCTCGCGCGTCCAGGTCTCGTGGTCCTCCAGATTACCTAAGGGCGAGGCCAGGACCGCGGTCTCGTGGATGTTTGGGTCATTGATGTCCTTGAGGGGCAAATGCCAGCAACTATGCGTGTATCCAATGGATGCGGCTAACGATCCAAGCTTGACATCCGGGTGAGTTTCTTGCTGGATCGTGCGGATCTTGCGCATGTATTCAGTCATAAACGAGGCACGAAAGGCCAGCCATTCGGGGTCGTTATTCGGTATCTGCCAGGGGTCGCGTCCTATTTTTCCCTTGAAGGCTTCTACCATGTACTTGTCGTACCCCATGGAGTAGTAGCCCTGGGCGTCATAGATGGGCACAGAGACGTCGCCACCTTTGACATGGTCGAGCCAGATGCCGTCGGGGTTATATGCCAGCAGCTCTTTGAAGATCTCCACCCGGCGCTGCATAACTTCCGGAGCCGCCCAAGTCAGCTCCGACTTCGACGTCATATTGAGCCGGTTAGTGCTGAGGAATTCTGGGTGCTCTTTGACAAAGGTCGAGTGGAGGTCCCAGCCGTGGGCTTCGCCCCCCTTAACCTCGTGCCAGATGATGAACTCCATGCCCAACTCCTGGGCTTTTTGCCTCGCTGCGGCCATAGGGTCGAACTCCGCGAGATTCGACGGCCAGAATAGCTGATATTGCTTGCTTTTGAACATGGCTTGCCCACCCCGCACCGAGCGCCAGGCCACTGCCTGGACGCCCGCTTCCTTCATCTGCCCAAAAAGCCGGTCGATGAGGACCTGCTCCTTCTCGCCTGAAGCGGCGGTCTCGTCGTCATAGCTGACCAGGAGTGCTATTTTCATCGTCTTTCCCCCTTGTTGTGTGCTCGCCGGGCTTTGTAGACCGCACACCATCGCTAAGGCCGCGACGATGGTTAACAGTGAAGCCACTATAATCTCTCCCTTTAGGTGCTGGAGTTATGCGATTGTACAGTTCCCTTATACTACATTGTTTCGCTCCTGTCAAACCCAATTGACTATCGCATTCGACGTCGGCGGACGACGATGTGGCCATCCTGGTCAGCGACCGGGTCCGCGAGGGCGACGAGGTCTATCGGATCCAGTAGCCAACGGGCCTTACCTCTCTGCTGCGCAAGGCCGCGGCACAGGCCTTTGTGCCTCAGCCGGCGAACATAGTGGTGCCTATGGCTGTCTAACCTTATTGAAAGCAGCCAAATGTGGTATAATAGAGGTGGCAATGGGGGCGAACTGGATTCGACGGGGAGACAGCGAGTTAGGGCTGCAGGCCGAGATCTCCGCTGACTCGTAAAACGCGGA
>JAUVZM010000052.1 GCA_030602615.1 bacterium | reverse complement strand
CCCAACCCCTCGTGCCACCCCTGGCGGTATGCGTCGCCGGAGCCATATTCCGCGAAATAATCAACAAACATGGTTACGTTCCGGCCAAACCCTCTTTCCAGGGTCAGCCGACCCTGGGCACTGTTGGCACTATAGTCGGCTGTATCCCATGAGTATATATCATCAACATCAAACGCCAGCCACGTCTCCGGGGCAAGCCGCCAGGCTCCTAGATCCACCTTACCGTATAACTCATTGTCGAATATTAGCTCACTGTCACCCTCACTGGCATAGTGGCCTCCCAGAGAAAGCCCCAGCCGGTAGGTGTTGTTGCTGCCGGTCGGCAGCCGTCGCGGAGAGGTCAACCAATCAGCAAATAGTCCGTAGGCAGTCCCGCCGTAGTTGGGCCGACGATAGTAGGCCCGGACGTTGCTGCGATAGGAGGAGCCATAGTCGAAAAGATTTGCATCCGCAAAGAAGCTGCGATGATCGGGCCAGCCCACGCTGAAGTCGCCCAGCATTCCCCCAAACACCTGTCGGGTATCGCGCCACTCCATACCCCAGTCGGAGCGCGGCAGGCCAGCCAGCACCAGCTCCCCTTCGGCACTCTGGGTACGGTATTCCTCGCGCAAGCCCAGCCCCCATCCTTCGCGGGCGATAACGCTGCCACTGCGCGCGCCCCGTCGGACCTCGATAGCTGCCGTCCTGGTATCGCTGATGCAGTAGAAGAAGGGCAGATTAACCGCCAGTCCGCCATCGGAGCTGATACCCAGGATTTGCGAGTGGGAAGCGCCGGTATAGCCGGGCATAGCTAGAACCCAGTAAGGCGGCAGGCTCATAACCTTATCGCTGCCCACATAGATATCAGCATCGTGCAGCACAATCTTCTCGCCAACAAACAAAGTGATGCTGTCAGCTATCAGCCACGTGTCTCCAACCACAGGCAACAGATCGAAAGCATTATGGGGAAGGTCCCAGTCCAGGGAGCTAGGCTCCAGGTTGTACAGATCGAAGCTAACCTGTTGCAACCCGGCATCAGTAAGCTGTTGAAGAACCCCGCGCTTGGTGTAGAACTGGAAAAACAGACCTTCGCCGGCAAGCTGCTGCTCTTCGCGGGTTATCGTGGCGGGCTGGGCGCGCAGATCCATCGTGCCCACGTCGAGCTGGACGATGTCGGCCTCACTGACAGTCATACCTCCGTACTCCACCGAAGCACGGTCGCGCGCTTCGATGATGTTGAGGTCCACCGAATAGCCGACCCAGCCGCCGTTGATTTTCACTACGCGCAACTCGGGGCCGGCCGCTTGACCCTCGGGACGGAACTCCAGGTAGACATTGTTGCTACGGCTGGCCCCGACGCTTATCCTAATAGTAGCCAGACCCGGTGTGTCGCTGGTGGCAAAGACCATAGCAAAGCCCGCGGCAGTTTCTACTGTCAGGGCCTTGGTTCTATCAAACTCCGACTCCCCCACTGCTCCAAGATCAGTGCTGACCACAACCTTAGTGCCATCCGGGGCGGGCTGGCCGCTAGTATCGCGGACCTCGATGCGAATGCGTGCCGCAGTTTTGCCATCAGCCGGCACCGATCGGGGATTGGGTACGGCAGTAATCTGAAAGTTACCCAGTCTGCCCCCCTGAGCCACAGCAAGCTCGGAAGAGGCGAGCATTACCCCGCTCAATCCTATTACTAGCGCTGCCACCAGCGCCGAGGTATGGCGCTGGTGGCCTAAGATGTGAATCCCAATTGTCGCCATCAGTAGCAACGACTCTTTCCAACGCTATTCAGCCAGTCAAGTCACTATCCGATGAAGTTTACAGCCTCGAATTGTCTCCACTCACTGACCTGGCTGCTCGAATAGATCGCGCGAATACGGTAGCGATAGTTGTTGCCGGCGGCGACGTCGAAGTCCGTCCACTGCGTGCAGCCTATGCCACAGATTCCAACATTAACGTTTGCATACGGTCCCCCGTTGGTGGAGCGTTGGATCTGATAGCTGACCAGAGTCAGGTCAGTTGGTGGAGGGGGATCCCAGTACAGAATGATACCGTAGTCTTCCACAGTCAGATGATCAGGAATTGGGGGAGCGGCCCCCGCAGCCGGTCCACTGTCGCCACCGCCGGAGCTTCCGATGATGAAGGCTGCAACACCCAGAACTAGCAAGGGGCCCAGCCATTTCCATTTGCTCTCCTTCTTCGAGTGGATAGGCTTGGCCGTCAGCTCGCCGGCAGGAGTTCCGGCCATAACCTGCGCGAATTTGCTCGCGGCGTCATCCAGGGCTTCTCGAACCAGCGGCCGGTCGCTACCTGTGTAGTTGGCGCGGGTACGACTGGCGCCAACCACGGTGAACGACCTCTCCGGCTGCAGCGCCCTGCTGGCTTGGCCGCTTGCCGGGTCATAGTTGGGCCCGACCTTGAAGTATTGGCCCTTCAGCGTTACCGTCAGGTAGCGTGCCGAGTTATGCACATCCACGCTCTTGACGGTAGCCAGCACGATACCGTCCATGCCCAGTATGTGCCCCACTTCTATGGCGGCAGGAAGGTTACTGACTCCCGCCTGCATGTGCGTCGCCAGCAGTCGCCCCTCACTTTCAGCACGCCGTACCAGCGGCGAGGACGGATGGAATTCCGTGACCTCTATCCCCTCAACCCCGGCCATAGCAATCTGGAGCTTGTTGGTGGTCATCTCAGCCAAGTCGGGAATCTCGCTGCCGCTTTCATCCACTGCGGGAAACAACAATACCGTAGTGGTTCGCTCAGCGGCTTGCACTGGTGCCACTGGCCAGGGCACAATGGTCACAATAGTTGCAATGGTCAAGAATACCGCAATCGGTCCGGCGAGTCGGTGCGATCTGATAAGAGTCATAATTCGGTCCTCCCACTTCGGATGCGACTGCTGCTAAGCTTAGGTGCAAAGTAGAGTGTTTACAACGAGACTTATCGCATCACGGCAAAGGCACTGATGATTCTACCGGTCTGCCCGGTATCCGGTGACCGGGCCTCTATTTCTATCAGGTACCGCCCACTGGGTACCGCTGTACCCCGGTCGGAACGACCACTCCACAATACCACGTTGCGCCCGGCTTCGTTCAGCTCGCCGCTGACCAGATGCTTTACCACCACACCCGAAATATTGCGAATCCGCGCCTGCACCGCAGCGGCTGAACTCAAGCTGTACGATATCGCCCAGCTACCGCCAGCAGCGGCTGTAGCAGTCACCTGGCTGACCACCGGCGTGATACTATCCACCGACCGGACACTGATCTTCAGCAGGCGCAGCCCGCCCTCGCTGCTGTTGTATGAATATGCGCTGTTGGTTCGCATCCAGATCTTCTGGCCGCTGGCGGTGTCCTCCAGAATGGCAATCATATCCGCCGGCAGTGCTTCCAGCGACGGCCACGACACCCTTATAAACTGATCCGGGGCATCGGTGGTAATTGCTAGATACCAGGTCTGTTCCGTCTGGGTAAGGGGACGCACATCAACCAGACAGGGCGGCGCCTGATGGGTGAGACTGACAAATTCGGCTTGAAGCGTCGCACCTGATCCGGACGCACTCGGAGGACTGGGCACATCTCTCCGATCCAGCCCCTCTTCGGCTACCTCATCTACACCAAAGGCCCGGTCTGCACACACCCGACCGGCCCCAGCAACCTCCAACTGAACCTGCCAACCAGCAGACTCCGACAGTTCGGAGAGAGGCGCTTCAGCCTGGACCGGAACAACCAGTGACGGAGGTGGAATAATTAGGAATATGTTTCGCCTGGCCAACAGCCAATAACCTTCGAAGGGATCCAGGCGAGCGGCAGTCAGGTCGGTTTCCCACTCGTACTCGTTGCTGGTCGGATTGTAGCTAAACAGCACTGGCTGTAGCAGGTTGTGAGCGACTGCCTCGTACAGATCGTAGACCTCAGCTGTGTCCGATCGCACCACCTGAATTGAATCCAGGCGAACCGTTAGCACAAAGGGCGAGCCGATCTGGTTCCAGCCTTTGGGCAAAGTGACTCCTACGGCCTCGTCAGGAAGCTCTTCGGCGTCATCAGGTAGAACCAGAGTTGCTTCTGTTGGATTGTATACCCAGTAGCCGTGGCCCGGTACCACATTGGCGAAAAACTCATGGGGGAACTGCCTATACTGTGATGCCGCCGGCTCCCAGCGGTACAGCGCCGGATCGTTGGCTCCCCCGCCAGTCAGGTCGCCCAAGCTCTGGAAAACGTGCTGAGCGTCGGTATTGAAGAAGTCGTAGGGAATCGACAGCATCTCCAGGTCAAGGACGGCCGGGCGCGGCGGCAGAACCGGCAAGGCCGGGACAAACAGCTTGTGTCGCAGCAGCTTACCGGCACCGCTGGCCTCGATCTCAACCATACCCGGACGGGGGTAGACAGCGCGAACCGTCCAGGTGACACCGGCCAGCTCATTGGGGCTAATAGTGCCCAGCGACTGGTGCAGCTGTTGCGTGTCAGGCCACAGCTCCAAGCCGTCGGGCAGTTCAATGACAGCTTGGGCGCCGAAAACCGGCTGGGCACCGAAATTATTGGCATAGAAATGTATCGGGAACGGCGAGAGGCCCTCTTCGTCAGAGAGGTAGTAATGGTCGACGCCTTCTACCACGACAGTTGCGGGGTCATCTCCCTGTTGCTTGACCAGTCGCCGGGGGCCATAAAAGGCGCCCGCTACATAGGGCTCGTAGTTTGCCGTTGCTGCTCCCAATCCGTAAAAGGTGACATAGCGACGCGACTGGCCGGGCAGCAGGCGCTGTTCGTTCCACTTGACCGCGTAGGCCCAGTCGGCGTCCAGCAGGCTCAGATTGGTATTCGGCCGGAAGTCGAACCACGCACGGGTCAAGCTCGACCATTCGCCAAATTCGATAGCGTCGGGCAGGCCCGCGGTGTAAGTGGCTCCGCGCAGTAGGTATACCTCAGGAGTGTCTAGCAGCGAGCGGACTGAGGTTTTCTCGGGATCGCTGATACTAACCCAGTAGTCAGGGATATCAAGTTCCTCGTCGGGCAGCACCCGCTCAGTGGTGATGGCCTGGCCGCTGGGCAGGATAAACGGCTCCCCGTCAAAGTAGCCAATACCCCCGAAGCTTCCGTCAAAGAATATCCTCGTTCCTACATAGTGCGTTTGGCTGTCCTTATTGACGACGATCAGTTCGAGCATTAACAAGTCATGAACAATCTTAAAGCGATGCTCGACGTCGATCCAGGGACCTTCACCGGTCTGAGCAGGCCCAACCCGGCTCCCCACCGCTACCCACGGCGGACCACCAACAGGCGCGCCGGCGCCGAGCCCTACCTTAGCCGGCTGGAGTAGACCCGACATAAGACTACTCCACTGATTCACACCCGCGGCAGCTTCTGGCTCTTCTTCCTCTTCTTCCTCTTCCTCCGCCAGAGGTATGCGCCCGACGCCCCAAATGTCCCGCACGCCGGCACTCAGCGGCACAGGCCAGAAGTTGGCAATATCAACTTCCCAATGGGGGACGGGGGCGGCTGCATCGCCCAGGTCATGAATGTCAACGTACATCCCCGTCAAGTCGACATTGGTCTGGTCGATGGAGAATTCAATCTTGGAAGAGAAACTGTACAGGTCGTTGATCGGTACCAGCAGGTCGCTGCACAACCGCTTGTTCTCATCGCCCGTCTTGGTAGGATCGCCGCCGGTAGGTGCAAGGGGAGCAGTGCGAAACTGAAAGTGAGCGGCCGGCCGCTGCCAGAACATGCGTGTGTCCTCTTCGATCCACCGCAGCGTAACTGGATCCTCCACCTCAATGGTCATCACGCCTGCCGGATCAGTCAAAGTGAGTGTATACTCCACCTGCGCCCACGCGCCAGCCGCTATGAGCAGGAGCAGTCCAATTCCGCAGACCAAGCAGTCCAGCCACGTTCTATACGGTGAAGTCCGCTTGCAACCGTTATGAGCGCTGATTTGGAACACTGAGCTCTCAGCTCCTTTCAGAACCGGAAGAGCACTCAAGGTAATATGACAAAGGGACGGACTGCCTGGACAGTCTGGCCGTCAGCGGCCCAGGCGGTAATTCGCGCCAGGTACCGCCCCGCTGGCACCTTTGTGCCCCGATCGCTGCGTCCATCCCACAAGATCATCTCCACCTGGCTTCCGGTGCTGCTACGCTCGCCCAGACCCTTGATAGTCACGCCGGAGATATTGCAAATTTCGGCAGCCACCGTCGCCGGCTTAGACAAATTGAAGGTAATAACAGCCCCGCCCGATGGCGACATCGCTTGAGCGCTCACGCCCGTCAATGTCAGCGAGGTTACGCTGTCATCATAGGCTGTGATGCGCAGATGACGGACACCTCCGCCCTCCGGACTGGTGAAGCTGTAGCCAGTGGCGGTGCGCATATAGACCTGCTGCCCCGTGTCCACGTCTTCAAGCATAAACTTGACTGCGCCAGGCACCATCGAATTCAACTCCGGCCACCTCACCGTGACCGGATCGCCGCTAAGTTGACACAAGACCTCAACATCCCAGGTCTGCGATCCTGCCACAGTTGACCGGATGTCGCGGGCATAGTTCCCTGAATACTCATCCCAGTCGACCCTGGGCTGATAGCACTGGACCGCGCTGCCCACCGAGGGCGGCTCGGTAACGTCCAGGCCCGGATCATAGCCGTTGGTTGCGGTACTGGCTACCCCAATGTAGTTGCTGGGATCCACGTCGCCGCCGGCGCTGGCGACGATCTGCAGCTGCCATTCATCATCAGATTCGGAATCACCAGAGCTATCTGCCGAGGTAACGCCAGCTCCACCCAGCGACGGCGCGTACAGCCGCAGGGTAGTATCCTCCCATATATGTACCCAGTATCCCTTGAAGGGCTCGAGAGTTCCGCTCAACGGGTTGGCGGGGAAGTCATAATAACCACCGCTGCCTGTACTCACAAACTCCCAGAGTATCCCGTCGGTGACCCCGTCCTCTACCGCTTCGACAATGCTCTGAGCATCGCCATCAGTGACGAACTGGACGCTGCCCCAGCCCACACCCCCAATAAATGGGCTTCCTATCATATTCCAGCCCCGGGGCGGGACCAGTCCGTACGTCAAATCAATTTCGTAGCTCGTCACTGCATCATCCAGGATGGTACCCGGTTCCTGGACTGTGGCCTGCTGCGGCATGCGGATGAAGTAGCCCAGCCCCGCAGGCGGCGACTCTACGATGGGATTGCCACCCATCGCATCGGGCGGGTTGAACGTCCCATAGTTGTCTGGATAGGTGCGATACTTGTTGGCGTTGCTATCTTCCGGCCACCAACGATGCATCGCCACATTCCCGGGGCTCAGACCAAATAGGCTATCAGGAGTCGGGAATTGGCCGGGATCATAGGTGTAGGGAAGCGAGAACAGATGCAGGCCAGCGTCAAAGGACTTCTGTAGTATGCGGAAGTAGACAGTCTTCTCTGCTTCATCGCCATCATTGTTCTTAGCTCGTACCGTGACCTGATGCAACCCAGCATCCAGATCGGCCTCATACACAAGCAGTCCCGAGCCAGCATTGTAAGTGAAGTCACCCAGCGTGTATACATCTGTATCAATCGTCAACACAATGGAGCTTTCATCCACGCCGCTATCCGGATCTGTTATCGAGGCCTGAATGAGGGGGGTGGTGCTGAAAATAACGGTATTGTTGAGCGGGTAAAGTATCTCTATGATCGGACGGGTGGGCTTGATCTGCTGGATATAGGAGGCAGTGACCGACGCACCTCCACTGCAAGCAACCGTCACGCTAACCTCATATTCGACTATAGTGTCGCCAGTATTCTCGGGCGCCGTCCAAATAGGATTCTGAGCTGTAGCGCCATCAAAGCTGCCGACATCGCCGGCCGCACTCCACTCGTAAGTCAAGTCATGGGCGAGATCGTCCACCGCCGAGACGCTGCATTGCACCGGTTCGCCGCCAGTCACCGGGTTGGGATCACCCTCGGGCCCATCGGTAACCCTCAGGTGCCCTAATTGAATAACGGTGACTGCGTAGTGCTGCATGTCCGAGTAGATGCCGGCCCAGGGCATGGTATGGTCGCTGTGGTCCCAGGTATCGTGAATGTACATATCGCCGGTGTCAGTGTCGTAGCCAAAACCGAGCATCGAATGCCCTGTAACGCTGAGCTTGACAGGGCGACCGGCGTCAATCTCGGCCTGGAAATCCTCAAAAGTGAATCCCTGCTCCGTGTTGCCGAAAGTGCTATTAAGGATTAGCTGCGTGAAGTTCTCCGCAACGGAATAGCCACGCGATTCGGCGAAGAGCCTCATACCGTGGCATCCGTCCCGGTAGTCAGGTTCAGAGCCGGTGTAGTCGGAGAGGGGCGAGCCATCCTCATTGTAGAAGAAGTAGGTTGCGCCATCCGGCGCGTTGAAATTTGATTGACTGGTACCCATGAAGTCGGCGGTGCAATCGGCATGGATATGCTCGACCCAGCCGTTAGTAATAAAGGGGTCCGGACCGGGGTCTCCGTATGCGATCCAGTAGTCATCTACATGGCCTCTGGTGGTTCGGTCATCATAGCCCATGTGGGTAGCACTAAGCGGGCACTCCCCATAGCCCCACGCCGCATTAGTCATCGGAAAGACGCCGCCGTTGGTGGGACCGGCATACATATTGTCAATGCCGGCGAGGTTGTCGTAGTAGCCGAACATCATGGCTGCGGCGGTTGCCGAACACCCGTAACACCAGTCCAGAGCAGGCACGCCAGTGAGAACGTTGATGGCTGCCGGACCGACCGATGCGGGCAGCACTACGGGTGGCTCGGATTGCCTCAGCTCGGGAGGACGGCCCGGGACCACCATCTGGACGACAGTCTTGCCTTCGTACTCAAACGTCCGGACTATGTAGTCGTCTACTGCGCCAAAAGAGACAGATGAGGATATAAGAAGCAGTGCAAGTGCTACCAGCAGAGCCGACCGTCTCCCGATAGCCATCCTAGCCGAAGGCCGCCTTCCGGGATTGATCCTGGATGACCGAGAGGCGGCTAGAAACGTTCGAAAACGTAACAGGTGCGGCCTCAGTGTATCTGTCTCTCGCATCATTTGTGCTCTCCTGTTGCTCTGCGAGTCATAGTATGTTGTTGTCCTGCCTGGGCCGACAATTCAGTCCCAACAAATGTCGAACTGGCCACTTCGCCCCCACATGACATTGCTGCTAGCCGGGCATCCCCGAGCTGGTCTGTTGAACCACGGAGCCCTGCAGAGCGTTCAGGTAGCGGCTCAAAAACGACCTCCAATGCACCAGGCTACCTTCGGGGCCACGCCATCGGTAGATCTCAGGCCAGCGTTCAACTTCCAGAGGAAAGAAGACAGCTAACCCCCGATCGCGAACCTGGCTGGGCCCGAGCGGTCCTTGCAGGTAGCTGGCAAGCACCGCCTGTTCGACACACTGGCTAACCCAACGGGCCTGCTGGGCTACGGCCACATAGTTGCTGGTCCTGCTCAGAGCAGTCATAAAGCCACCTATATCTACCAACTCCCCACCTCGCCCCCAGCTCTCGGCTTGGCTGCGCGCCAAAGTCAGTTCCGGGGCAACCGTTGCCATACGCGGGTCTACAGTTTCCACCCAAGCCTCCATCCGCTGGCAGATCGCTTCTACCCTCGAGAGATCTACCGCGGTCAGACTGACAGTCAGATCACCCTCTTGCTGCCAAGAACTGCTTGCAGCCTGCACTGCCGACCGGACCAAGGCATGTGCTGACGCCTCAGGACGGGCTGCCAGCCATGAGAGTATTTCATCCCAGGGCAATCCAGGACTGTACATAAGTCCGGGGCTGCCCACCAGATAATCGGCCATTGGCCTCAGCTCAGCGGCAACTTCTAAGGTCACACCGTAGCAACAATCCAGGAATACTATTTCAATCTTCCCGGCCTGCGCACCACTCAGTCCCTTGATGAGACCCTCGCGCAAATCTCTCGCGGAAAAGGGCGCGCCAATCTCATCGGGATCTGGCTTGGCGGCCACCGACCTCCCCGTGGGGAGGACCGGAGCTATCTGGCCGTGACCAGCCACCACCAACGCGTAGTGCTCGGCTGCCGTCTGACCCATACCCCATTTGATAAGGTTCGCCAGGCGAACCGATGGCGAGCTATCACTCAGCCTCACCACCTCGGAGCGCCGACCTGCCTGATTATACAAGTACCGTCTCGCGCTGAACTCGTTGCTTGCCGGTCCCACCCATTCAACCAGTTGGGCAGCGGCAGTGACCTGCTCTCCGAATGCTACCCGATCGAGATATTGCTGGTATGTATCACTAAGCTCTTCCAGATCATCGGCGCCCTCCACATACACCAGCACTGCCCATTGCGCTGTGTCACTATCAGCTACCACCTGGGGCGGAGCCGCCACCAACAGCCCGCCGACCACCAGGGCACAACCTAGTTCTTTCCACCACCCCTTGGCTATCATCATAAGTTTGCTGCTACAGTGAATCACCCAGAGACCAATGCCCGGACCCAACCTTAGGGCCGCGGTCCGCCGAATCCGGTACCACGCTCGTGCCAGAAGCCGCTACGCGAGGTGGGTTTGCTGGGTCGGTCGCTGCCCGCAGCGCTGGCGGGCGGCGGCGGCATCAGAACCGTCGTAAAGTTCCACTTTTCACTGTAGATCCAGCCAGACCGATCCTGGCCACCGATCCGAGCAATAGGCAGTGCTTCCCCATTCTTGCGGTTACAAACAACCCACCAATAGGTTGTGGTGCCGGCGAAAACGGTGCTGGTGACTGTATGAGTCATCACCGGTCCCCCGGTCCACGACAGCACCGGACTCGGGTATACAAGGTTGGTTAAGTTCATGTCACTATAGACCTGTACCTGATACTGGTCGGCGCCGTCGGAGGGTATCCATTCAAAGGTGACATCCGCCGGATTGACCGTCTCGCTGTTATTCGTTGGTGAGTCCAACACTGCCGGCTCAAAGTAGGTGACCGGCCCGACCGCACGGCTCGCTTCGCCCAGGGCCTCGATCGGGTCAACGGCAAGTGTACCTTGTGCTGGCCCTACTTGCGCAGTTCCTGCGGTTTCTTCTCCACCCCCACCCCCTGGCACTTGCGGCATAATTGGGTCAACGACCCGTTGGACCTTGTAGTAATATGGTGAACCGACCATTAACGCCGGATCATCGTACGTAAGTTCAACGCTACCGTCGGCTTGCTCACCGTTGCGGTCAACATAGGTGAACGCGGTGCTAAAGGCGACGGCCAGCCTTGCAGGGGGAGCATCAGCGTACATATCCAGACGCGCTTGGGAGGTCGCACCGACGATATTATCGGGCTCGACCAAAGGTTCAACTTCGTCACGATAGAACAGCCAGGCATGGACCTGAGAAGTTTCCGGAATGAAGCCGCGATCGGTGTTGACTCTGATGTAGGGCGTCCCGCCCGCGCCCTCTTGTGCGATCTGCACATCAGCGCCGGGGGCAGCCGTCGTCCCCCCGCTATAAGCGATGGCGAGCACACCCGCCAGCATGGCAAGCGCCCAGCCCAGGCGTAGCGACTTAGTGATGTGGTGTTTGTGCTCCATCTGGCGGACGACACCGGCCGGGGTATACAGCGCATATACCTTATCGCCGGTCTGCGGCCACTGGCTGTCGGCCAGCGCCTTGCCTTTGGAGGAGCGGGGATTGGCCTGGAAGATCTGCATATCGCCGACAACCCTGATCTCGACCGTTTCCAGATCCGGATTCCAATCTGGCCGAACTATCAACATTTCCTGGCCCTCGTAAACGCCATCGTTTAGACCAATGCTCAGCAAAACAGTTCCCGTCTCATCCACCTGGAGGACACTGCCGCGCGGCACGTGGCGCCGAAGCATTTCTGTGACTGCTTTCTCGGCAGCCAGACGCAGTGCTTCGTTAGCTATGGTCGCGTCTTGGCCCTGCCACCCGGGAATGGGCCGGGTTTCAACTTCCACCACAGCTCCATCAAGGATACCCCCTAAGTGAACATCCATGACCCTAATCTCAAGCCGAACCCGGCATTGACCTGTTTGGCCGTTGACTTTGACTTCATGGATAACACCGCTGATTACCTTATCAACCTTCACGTGGTCACCCACGCGCACCTGTTGGGCATCCATTAGTGGCGGTTTCAGGCCAAGATCTGAAAGCGCCGCTTTCAGATCTCGCCGAGAGATAACCCTGAACTCACCAGAGTCTCCCAAGGCCAACGCCACGGCGTCTGTAGCCTTTTCAGCGACTACAAGTGACTCCGCGCCGGTGGCGTCCTGAATAGGCAGTACCGCTGCCGAGGTTATCTCGGTGAAGGTCTGGCCATAGGCAGAAGAAACAAAACCGTAGGGGAAGATCAACGAGACTGCAACAAAAAGTGTCAAGGGCTTGAGCAGTGGCAGGTGTCGTATCTGGTACATTAGTTAACGCTCCCTCTAAATATGTCTTGTCCTGGATTGCTCGGGGGCACGAGCCTGTTGCGACCAATTGTCCAAACGGCTCGGTATACCTCCACTCTCACCAACCAGCCGCCAACGTAGTCATTATAGCACACAACAAGCATCAACACAAGTCAACAAGCCTGGCAGATTCTCTGCCAGCCCACTTACACCGAGACAGTATCGCTTCTTATCAAGCACACTGCTGGACTTTTTTGTACTGTATCGCCACTTCCCAGCCACTCGCCAGCAGCTAAAGACACACCCATCAGCAGTCATTCAGAGCATATAATTCGGGTTCCACCAAGCTCCGGGTCAAAGCCACTGCGAATCCAAATATCAATCCCGTAGCCCAGCGCGTACTCCACTGCTTCCTGCTGGATGACCTGCGGGAAGTCCGGCCACTGCAGCAGCTCACGACCGTCTATTTCCTCGATCTTCTGCGCATCACCGTGAACTGACGGGGCCCGGTCGTAGATGCCGTCTACGTTACTATACATAATAGCTTCGGGCTGGTCCAGGGCATGAGCCAGAGCCACAGCAGTTAGGTTAGAGCCACCTCGCCCCAGAATGGAAACTTCATTGCGCCCCGTCTCCGAATCCCGGTAATAACCTTGAAAGCCGGCGACAACTGGCACGATTTCCTCCCCAATAAGGTGGCGAAGGTATCCTTCGTCCACCGATTGAATCAACGCCCCCACTGCTCCATGCTTAGTCCGTATACCCACCTCCCGGCCAGTCATCGAATAAGCGGAGCAACCCAGGGCTTCCAGCGCCATAGCCAAAGAAGAGTTGGCCCGCAGTTCACCACTCATCAGCAAGCGCGCATACTCTCGGTCGACTGGCTCAGGAGCGATATAGGTACTCAATTGGTCAAGCTTATCCGTAGCCCAGTCAAAGGCTGAAACTACTATCACAGGGACGGCCCCCGCCGCGCGCAGAGGCAAAATAAAGTCCTCCGCGATTTCGCGGAGGCGGGTGGCTCGGGCTTCGTTGCGTTTCTGCTCAACGAGCCGGTATATCTCATTAGCGGTTGCAAGCTCGTGACACTGCTCTACTACACTACTCTCATTGGGGCCAAACCTTTCGTAACCCTGTAATACCCTGCCCCCAAACTTCAGTATCGGTATTTGGGTAGACATAGTTCCTTTCGAGCGCCCACAGTCAAACAGTGGCGCTACGGATCAAGCGCAGTGCAGCAGCCAACACCACTAAGAATAGCCCACCAACCCCTACCCAATGCCCCAAATCCTCACTTAAAAAATATGATCACTGCGGTAATTATACCCATCACAGATTATCTGTCAATATCTCTACACAACATTTCGCCAAATATCTAAGCATCCGTAGTTCAAGACCGCAACAATACGCGGGCCAGATTGACGACCCAACCCAGCAGAATAATCAACAGAATGACTCGACCGGCCCGCTGACCAAACAGCCATTGCGGCAGCGCTGCACGGTTGCGCACCAGCCCGACGACTCCAGCCAGCAGTACTCCCCAGGCAACCAAGTAAGCAACCGGACCCAGCACGTGGATACCGAAGGCGGCTGCCCATTTCCCACGGGCCAGCAGCGCGAAGGCCGTTGTCATGCCACAGAACGGACAGGGCAGGCCCGTCGCCCAGCGAAAAATACAGGGCAGCAGAAACATCTGCTCGTGGGTGCCGTAGCCGGTAGGGTCGGGCAACAACATATGCGCAGCTATCAGAATCACACCGGCGCCGCCCATAACCAGCAGTGCCGCCACTCGCACCGGCGACAGTATCCCCAGAGCATCGGTCGCCGGCAGCGGTCGCTCGTAGCCACCGCGAGAGCCTGATGTCACTGCCTCTTCTGCCATTAGTCAACTTCTCAAGAACAATGAACAGCCCTGCTGGTATTGTGATGGTGCCGGGGGCGGGACTCGAACCCGCACGCCTTATTCAGACCCAGGATTTTAAGTCCCGTGCGTCTACCAATTCCGCCACCCCGGCACTCACTGTAATATTAGCACATCCCCCCGCGCCTGTCCACGAATTCCTAACTTCGGCCCGACACCGTCACAGTCCCGGAAACTCGTGGACCATCGCCCCAAGCTTCACCCAGGTCGTGCGCCCGTGCTGTTGGCTGTGCTATTCCGGCGCGGATATGCGTGCCAGCGAGAGCACCGCGCACTCCATATTCTCGTCGTTCCACCATGCACAGCCCCCGCGCAGACACGCATTAGGAATAGTGGCCCCTACCATTCGCTTCACCGAATCATCAAGTGTCACTGGTCGCGTTGCTAAGATCGGACAAATCAACGTCTTCTCCTCGCTCTTGCCTTGTTGAAGCATTGTGACCCTCCTCCCTGTCTATAACGCTCTGTGGGCCCATATATTTTTGCTGGCTTGACCGTCAACTCAAGGTCTATCACGATGCAGATGGCAAGGCTGGGTGATACTTTTCTTACTGCGCCTGGCTATCCCGGTCATGCTGCCCCGTCAACCAGCTTGCCAGACGCCGTTTGAGCAGCAGCATTATCGTGTAAAGCCACCTCGCCCGGGTTTTCCATGACCAGGGAAGCTCGCGCAGGATATGCGCGAACTCCCGCCGCGCCTTTTCGATCTTCCCGCCGGCCAGGTACATCTTGCCCGTCCTGTAGTGGTCCCGCAGTGGACCGTAGTCCAACGGGCCCAATTCTCGCTTCATCCGGGCAAGCTGGTTTTCAAACTCTACTTCCCGGTTGAACGCAATCCCTTTCTGCTTGGCCCGGAACTGCGCCTGGGCTGTGCGGGCCAGGGCCAGTTGCTCGTGCCGGTGACGAGTCGAGATCCGCCCGGCGCGGTGGCGGACCATGACCAGGGGCTCGGGCACGAATCCGATGCGCGAGCAGGCACTCACTCTGAGGAGCAGATCCAAGTCGCCAGCGTACCGGAAGAACTCGTCATAGCCGTTGAGCTGTCTTAGCACAGACATGCGCACCATGCAAGACCCGGAAACGAACGCCCAGCGAGATTTCTCAATAACACGTTGGTGGGCGTGAGCATCGTCCCGAGGCTTTTTCGGGTGGGGGTGGCCGGCGATGGTGCCCTCGTCGTCTATCTGCCACGATGTGCCCCCCACCAGCCCCAGCTCAGGCCTGTCCCGCAGCGCGGCAACGCTCAGCGCGAGTCGCTCGGGCCGGGCAACATCATCACTGTCGAGAATGGCGACGAATTCACCGCTGGCAACAGCAATACCCCGGTTGCGCGACGGGTACGGACCGACGTTGCGTTCATTTCGCAAGAGGCGAACGCGCGCGTCCCTATTCGCGAATTCCTGGACGATCTCGGCGGTCTGGTCGGTTGAGGCGTCATCTACCACAATTAGTTCCCAATTCTGATAGGTCTGCGCCAATACGGATTTCACTGCCTCACCCACGTAGGCCTCACAATTGTAGGCGGCCATGATGACGCTGACCAACCCGGGGATGCAGTCAGCGCCTGACCTGCCGCTGTCCGATTGCTCTTGCGCGTCAACGGGCTGTGGCGACGACTTCGTCACGTGCACGCCACCACCACGGCTGCTACAATTGTCAGCCACAGCCACTGCTTGCTCATGGTCAGTCCCTCCTTCGTAGAGTTGTCGGCGTACTTACCAGCCGTCTGCTTGACGGTCGGCTCAAGGTCAGCCATGGGCTACTCCTCGCCCGCCAGCGTCATCTTTTCGCCCTGCCCGGCGCCACTGGTGCTACATTTTTACCTTTCGCTCTGCGCGCCTCCCGTGTCTTTCTAAAACCACCAGAGGAAATCGAGTTCATCGCCCACAAACGTCTCTCCGTCTTCCCACCCGGCGACTAGCGCATCTTCCATGAAGAACTCCATGTACAGGTCCTCGTCGTCGAGCTCCGGGAAGTAGTCGCGTACAATATCGGCAAGTTCCTCGGCGGCCTCAGTGTAGGTGGCTATTAGCTCCTCGTCAGAGCACGCGAAGTCCCCATCACCCAGGTACATATCCCAGTCGGGTTCGGTGCTCGTGTCTACTGCCAGCTCTATACCCCAGTCCTCAATGTAGAGTACACAACTTATCTGCCCGAGCCGGTCGGTGAGATACGCTTCGCGGTCCTCATAGGCGTTGAACTGAAGCTCCCGCCATGCCACCAGCGTCGGGATGTGAGACTCCGCATAGTGCGCCGGCAGAAAGTCAAAATCCCCTTCCTGCGCCACCACCATTCCTGCAACAAATCCTACGACCGCCACTGCTGCCATTATCAGCCACAGCCACTTCTTGCTCATTGCTAGTCCTCCCTTGTGTCTGCTCAAAGTCTGGCATGAGCTATTCCTCAGATTGCTGTTGCTTGTCCAGAGCTTGCAGTCCTTCGGCGGCCAGCTTGTGCGCGGGGTCTATTCGGAGAGCACGTTCCCACCTGGCCCTTGCCCCATCGAGGTCTCCAAGCGCGTAGAGAGCAAGGCCATGCCAGAATCGGGCATCGGCATTGTCCGTGTGGTAACGAACCCCCTGTCCGAGAACCTCCTCAGC